>NZ_JBYSZI010000062.1:0-23623 GCF_058787075.1 Cupriavidus sp. FW305-46 | reverse complement strand
CCCCCCCCCCCCCCCCCCCCCCCCCCCCCGCCCTGGTTGTGCCCGTGCTCGCCGCTGGCGTGATCACCGGCTGCAGCAGCATCAACGAAGCGATGCAGCCGGACAAGATCGACTACAAGTCGTCGGCCTCGAAGCGCACGCCTACGCTGGATATCCCGCCCGACCTGACCAAGCTGGAGGGCGATCGCCGCTATTCGGTGCCCGATGCGAACGGCACCTCGACGCTGTCGACGTACAGCCAGGCCACCAAGGTGCGCGAGCAATCCCCGAGCGAGAACGTGCTGCCCTCCGCCCAGGGCATCCGCATGGAGCGCGACGGCAACCAGCGCTGGCTGGTGATCAGCAACGGCATGCGCGGCGACCAGCTGTGGCAGCAGCTGCGCGGCTTCTGGCAGGAAAGCGGTTTCCTGCTGGTGCAGGACTCGCCCGAGACCGGCATCATGGAAACCGACTGGGCCGAGAACCGCGCCAAGATCCCGCAGGACATCATCCGCAACACCATCGGCAAGGTCTTCGACGGCCTGTACTCGACCTCGGAGCGCGACAAGTTCCGCACCCGCGTCGAGCGTTCGCAGAACGGCACGCTGGAGGTCTTCATCAGCCACCGCGGTGCGCAGGAGCAGCTGACCGGCATCGACAAGTCGAGCACGGTCTGGACTCCGCGTCCGGCCGATCCAGAGCTGGAAGCCGAATTCCTGTCGCGCCTGGCCCAGCGGCTGGGCGTGCAGAAGGAACAGGCCGACCGCATGGCCAAGAACCCGGCGGCGGCGGGCAATACCGCAGCCGCTTCGGGCACGGCCGCCGCTGCCGGCACCGCGGCCGCCGCTGGTGCCGATGGCGCCGCGCCGGCCAAGTCGTACCTGGCCCAGGTCAACGGCGCCCCGGCGCTGCAGCTGCCCGAGCCGTTCGACCGCGCCTGGCGCTCGGTCGGCCTGTCGCTGGACCGCGTGAACTTCACGGTTGAAGACCGCGACCGCGGCCAGGGCCTGTACTACGTGCGCTATGTCGACCCGCGCACCGTTGCCGACAGCCGTGGCTTCTTCTCCAAGCTGTTCACCAAGCCGGAAGATTCCAAGACCGCCAAGAAGTATCGCGTGTCGCTCAAGGGCACGGGCAGCGGCACGCTGGTGACGGTGCTCAACGATGCCGGCCAGCCTGAGAACGGCGAAATCGGCAAGCGCATCCTGTCGCTGATCGACGAGCAACTGCACTGAGCCGGCGCATGACTGCTGGCATGCCAGCCGGCCTTCCTGGCCGGTGCCTGGCGGGGAGGGCGCGGCCATGATGCGCTTCGCCTTCCTCGGCAGCGGCAGCGAGGGCAACTCGCTGCTGATCGAATCCCGCGAAGGCACCACCACCACGCGCGTGCTGCTCGACTGCGGCTTCGGCATCCGCGAGACCGCCCGGCGCCTGGAGCGCCTGGGCGTCGCGCCGGACCAGCTCGACGCCGTGCTGGTGACGCACGAGCATGGCGACCACGTCGGCTCGGCCTACGCCTTTGCTGCCCGCCACCGCCTGGCGGTGTACACCAGCCACGGCACCTGGCTGGCGACCTCGCACCTGCGCGGTGCCGATGCGGCCGACGTGCGCGTCTGCGGCGCCGACCATGCCTTTGCCATCGCCGGACTGCAGGTGCTGCCGTACACCGTGCCGCACGATGCGCGCGAGCCGCTGCAGTTCGTCTTGTCGGACGGGCAGGCAAGGCTAGGCGTGTTGACCGATGCAGGCATGGAGACGCCTTACGTGACGGCGCGCCTGGCAGGCGTGGATGCGCTGGTGCTGGAATGCAACCATGACCGCGAGATGCTGCGCAATTCGGTCTATCCGGCTTCGCTGAAGCGGCGCATCGGCGGGGACTTCGGCCACCTGGCCAATGAAGTGGCGGCCAGTATCCTGGCGCAAGTTGCCCATGCCGGCCTGAACCGCGTGGTCGCGGCCCACCTCAGCAAGCAGAACAATACGCGTGACCTGGCAACGGGGGCGCTGGCAATGGCATTGGGTGCGTTGCCGTCCGAGGTGCTGGTGGCAGACCAGGACGAGGGCCTGGACTGGCAGGCGGTGCGCGCCTGAGGGATGCGTGGATTCAGCAGGGCGCAGTGTGGTAGCGGCGCCCAAATAAAAAAACCGGCCCGAAGGCCGGTTTTTTCATCGGTCAGGAACCGATTACTGCTTGGCAGCCGGAGCCGAAGCGTCAGCAGCCGGAGCCGAAGCGTCAGCAGCCGGAGCGGCAGCAGCCGGAGCGGCCGGGGCTTCAGCAGCGGGAGCCGAAGCTTCAGCAGCCGGAGCGGCAGCGGCCGGAGCAGCCGTGTCAGCGGCCGGAGCGGCAGCTTCTTCCTTCTTGCC
Organism: Cupriavidus sp. FW305-46; assembly: GCF_058787075.1. Taxonomy (NCBI): domain Bacteria; kingdom Pseudomonadati; phylum Pseudomonadota; class Betaproteobacteria; order Burkholderiales; family Burkholderiaceae; genus Cupriavidus; species Cupriavidus sp. FW305-46. The sequence continues at coordinate 21,280 of NZ_JBYSZI010000062.1, read as the reverse complement.
GCAAGCGGCGAGAGCAACAGCGGCCAGCAGCGATGCGATCAGGAGAGACTTCTTCATTTTTCGTCCTTTAACTTGTAATAACGGAAAACAGGCGATGAATAATTACCGGTAATTATCGCTCTTGAACTGCAAAATAGAGGCCCTCCCGGGTCCCGACATATGCAATGGTCCACAGTACTAGCCAGCCAACGATTATATCCGCGTTTTCCCGGCTTGTGTAGCGCCGAAATTTACTGATTCGCAATGTTACGCATTATTACAGCCGCGGACCCAATTGCAGCCATCCTTCCAGCGTCCAGTGATGGAAAGTTTCCATCAGATCGGGTAGGCCCGCGCAAGCCGCAACATCTTCGCTACTAAGCTGCCGATAATCGGCCAACTTTTTCAGCCACTGCATCAGTTCGGCCGGCGGCTCGTAGGCTTCTCCATTGAGGAAGAAATTCGCGCGGTCGTAAAGCGCAATCGATGCCGATGGCAGTACTACACCATGGCGGGCCGCCAGTGTCGCATAACGGCGCAACGGCATGTCAGGTATCTCTGCAAATTCAACGCCAGGTTTGGGTTCGGACAGATGGCTGCCGAGGAATTCAGACACCATCTGGCTATTCCATTGCAACGCCTTGAGCCGCTCGGCGACTGCCTTGGCCATGCCGGCCGGCAACTGCGCGGGCCGCGTGGCGGCGCGCTCGCCGGCGTCGGCATAACGGCCGCCGAGGTCTTCGTTGTCTTCAACCGTTTCAGACAGCCAGGCCAGGAAATGCCCGGCCAGCTCGCGGTAGGCCGGCGCGCGGAAGCCGATCGAGCAGGTCATGCATTCACCCTCGGCAATGCCATCGTGCGCATATTGCGGCGGCAGGTAGAGCATGTCGCCGGGTTCGAGCACCCATTCCTGTTCCGCGTTGAAGTCGGCGAGGATCTTCAGCGGCATGTCCGGGATCAGCTCAAGGCTGGTCTGCGACGAAATGCGCCAGCGGCGCCGGCCCGAGACTTGCAGCAGGAACACATCGTAGGAGTCGAAATGCGGGCCCACGCCGCCGCCGTCGGTGGCGTAGCTGATCATCAGGTCGTCCAGGCGCGCGTCGGGCACGAAACGGAAGCGGCCCATCAGTTCCGCCGCGGCGGCGTCGTGCAGATTTACCCCTTGCACCAGCAGGGTCCACTGGCGGGCCTTGACGCCGGGCAGGTTTTCGCGCGCAAATGGGCCATGCGCGAGTTTCCAGCGGTTACGGAAGTGCGTCACCAGGCGCGATTCGACGTCATCGCTGTCGGCCAGGTCGAAAAGAGCCTCGCGCGACACAGGCGGCACGATTCCGGGTACTGCCTGTCGAATCAGCAGGGGCTTGCGATGCCAGATATCCCGCATGAATGCAGCAGGCGTCATGCCACCAAGCAGGTCGAGCGGAGTGTCTGGATCGACGGGGCCAGGGGGCAGGGCCTGCGCGTATAATGCGGAATCGTTCATGGAGTCAAGAATTGAAAATCGCTAAGAATACTGTGGTGTCCGTGATGTACAAGCTGTCGGACGCGCAAGGCAATCTGATCGAGGAGTCAGATGAAGCCATGGTTTATTTGCACGGCGGGTATGATGGCACGTTCCCCAAGATCGAGGAAGCGCTCGACGGTCATGACGCGGGCTTCGAGACCCAGCTGCAGCTGGAGCCGGAAGACGCGTTCGGCGACTATGACGCCGATATGGTGAAGGTCGAGCCGCGCAACCGCTTCCCCGAGCCGCTGGAAGTCGGCATGCAGTTCGAAGGCATGCCCGAAGATGGCGACGAAGAGGACTCCGTCATCTACACCGTGACCGACGTGGCCGAGGACAAGGTCGTGCTGGATGGCAACCATCCGCTGGCCGGCATGGCGCTGCGCTTCTGGCTGAAGGTCTCCGAAGTCCGCGAGGCCACCGCCGAGGAAATCGAGCACGGCCACGCCCATGGCGCCTCGGGCGTTGAAGTCGTCGATGAGGACGAGGACGACGACACGCCGCGCACGCTGCACTGATCGTATTTCCGCACCCGAAGAAAAAGCCGGCCGCAGCCGGCTTTTTCGTTGTCGGCCGGCAAGCGGTCTCAGCGCGGTGCCGGTGCGTCCCTGAGCATGACCGCGAACGGTGAGGCCGCGCCAGGCGTGATCACCAGCTCGGCCCATTGCGAGACCGTGTTGGCGGGCAGTGACACGCGCGTGAAGTTCTGCATGACCTTGCCGGCCGCATCGCGCAGCGGCTTGTCGATGCCGAAGCCGTTGTCGGCCCCGTTGGCCCCGTTTCCGCCCGCATGCACCAGCAGCACCTGGCCGCGGAAACGACCGGCCAGCTCGCGCAGCTGGCGCTTGAATTCCAGGTAGCCATCGCGGGTGCGGTGGCGCATGAAGCCGTCCAGCAGCGTCGGGCGGCCTTTCTTCTCCCAGCCGTTGGCAAAATGCGGGTCGGCGTGGACCACCACCACGATGCCGTTCAGGTCGCGTTGCCGCGCCACCGAGAACGCGCGCGCCAGCCACTGGCGGTTGGCTTCGCGCCGGTCCTCGAACTCGCCGTTGCGCCCGCCTTCGTTGCGGTAGTGGTTGTTGTCGCCAGGCAGGTTCATGCCGACGAGCAGGATATCGCCCACCTCCATGCGCATGTTCTCGCGGAAGCTGCGGAACAGCGCCTGGTCCGATTGCCGCAGCAGCGGCCGCGGATGCCGGCCGAGCGTGGCGTCCTCGGGGAAGAACAGCTCACGCAGCCGGTTCAGGCGCTCGACCGCGTCAAAGCCGCCGTTGACCGGCAGCCGGCATTCGGACCAGTCGGTCTCGCCGGGCACGTAGACCAGCGGCAGCGGCGACTGGTCCAGCAGTTGCTGGCGGTTGCCCAGCACCACATCGCTGCACGATTCCGTATCGCCCTTGATGCCGCCGGCATGAATGACCAGGTCCAGCTTGCGCTCGCCGAAGTAGTCGAGCAGCGCTGCCGCGTTGGCCTCCGCGGCCGGCCACTGGGGCAGGTCGGCGATCAGCGCGATGCGCGTCAGCTTTGGCCTGGCCGGTGTCTTGCCGGCGCGGCCCGCGGGCGCGGCCGATGCCATGCCGGCCGTGCAAAGCAGCGGCAGCAGCATGGCAAGCAGGGCACGGCGTGCAGCGTTCATGCGGCGTCGAGCGCCTCGCCTGCCAGTGCCTTGAGCCGGTACAGCGCCTCCAGCGCGGCGCGCGGCGTCAGGGTGTCGGGGTCCAGGTCGGCCAGCGCATCGACCAGCGCGGCCTGTTCGGGTGCCAGCGCGGGCGCCAGCGGCGCGGGCACGGCCGCCGGGGCGGCGCCGAAGTCGTCCTCGTCGTCCTCCGGCGTTGGCGGTGCCGCGAACAGGTCCAGCTGCGGCGTCGGCGTGGCGTCGGCCGATTGCTGCTCCAGCCAGGCCAGGTGCTTGCGCGCGGCGCGGATCACCGGCTGCGGCACGCCGGCCAGCTGCGCTACCTGCAGGCCGTAGCTCTGGCTGGCGGGGCCGTCCTGCACCGCGTGCAGGAAGACAATGCCATCGCCATGCTCGACCGCCGACAGGTGCACGTTGGCTGCCTGCGGGAACTCTTGCGGCAGTTGCGTCAGCTCGAAGTAATGCGTGGCGAAGAGGGTGTGGCTGCGGTTGTGCGACAGCAGGTGGCGCGCGATCGCCCAGGCCAGCGCCAGCCCGTCGAAGGTCGACGTGCCGCGCCCGATCTCGTCCATCAGCACCAGTGAAGCCGGGGTCGCGTGGTGCAGGATGCCGGCGGCCTCGGTCATCTCGACCATGAAGGTGGAGCGGCCGCCCGCGAGGTCATCGGCGGCGCCGATGCGGGTAAAGATGCGGTCGATCGGCCCGATCACCGCGCGCCGCGCCGGCACGTAGGCGCCCACGCAGGCCAGCAGCACGATCAGCGCGGTCTGGCGCATGAAGGTCGACTTGCCGCCCATGTTCGGGCCGGTGATCAGCAAGAGCTTGCGCGCTTCATTGAGCTGGCAGTCGTTGGCGATGAAAGCCACCGACTCGGCCGCGAGCTGGCCTTCGACCACCGGGTGGCGGCCCTGCACGATGTCGACCACGTTCTCGGCGACGCGCTCAGGCGCGGACCAGTCCAGCGTCTGCGCGCGCTCGGCCAGCGCCGTCAGCACGTCCAGGCGCGCCAGCGCGGCGGCCACCCGCTGCAGCTCGCCGATATGCGGCAGCAGCGCCTGCAGCAGGCCGTCGTAGAGCTGCTTTTCGCGCGCGAGCGCGCGATCCTGTGCCGACAGCGCCTTGTCCTCGAAGGCCTTCAGCTCAGGCGTGATGTAGCGCTCGGCATTCTTCAGCGTCTGGCGGCGGCGGTAGTCGTCGGGCACCTTGTCGGCCTGGCCGTTGGTGACCTCGATATAGAAGCCATGCACGCGGTTGAACTCGACGCGCAGGTTGGCAATGCCGGTGCGGGCGCGTTCGCGCGTTTCGAGGTCGATCAGGAACTGGCCGCAGTTCTCGGAGATGCCGCGCAGTTCATCCAGTCCGGCATCGTAGCCGCGCGCGATCACGCCGCCGTCGCGCACCACGGTGGCCGGCTCTTCGGCCACGGCGCGCACCAGCAGGTCCAGGCAGTCCTGCGGCACGGCCAGGTCGTGCAGGGTCTGCGCCAGCAAGGTGCTGCCCTGGTCATCGCGGATGCAGGCCTGCACGTCCGGCAGCGCGCGCAAGGTGTCGCGCAGCGAGGACAGGTCGCGCGGCCGCGCATTGAGCAGCGCCAGCCGCGAGGTGATGCGCTCGACGTCGGCCAGCCGGCGCAGCGCCGTGCGCAGGGCATCGGTGCCCTGGTCGATCAGCACGCCGATGGCCTGCTGGCGTGCCTGCGGCAGCGCCGGGTCGCGCAGCGGGTGGTGCAGCCAGTGGCGCAGCGCGCGGCTGCCCATCGCCGTGCAGCAGGTGTCCAGCAGCGAGAACAGTGTCGGCGACTCGCCGCCGCGCAGGGTCTCGGTCAGTTCCAGGTTGCGCCGCGTGGCGGAATCCAGGCCGACGTACTCCGATTCGCGCTCGACCTTCACGCCCTGCACATGGCGCAGCGACTGGCCCTGCGTGGTCGCGGCGTAGTTCAGCAGCGCGCCGGCCGCGCCCAGCGCGGCACCCAGCCCGGCACAGCCGAACGGGTCCAGGCTGGCCACGCCCAGCTGCTCGCGCAGCCGGCGCGTGCCGGCGTCCTGGTCGAAATGCCATTCGGGCAGGCGGGTCCGCGCGCACGCCAGCGCGGGCAACTCGATGCCATCGGCATACAGCAGCTCGGCCGGGCGGATGCGCTCCAGCTCGCGACCCAGTTGTGCCGCTTCGCATTCCATCAGGCGCAGCTCGCCGCTGGCCAGGTTCAGCCACGCCAGCCCGGTCTTGCTGACGCCGCGGCGCGTGGTCTGCTGGTGCGCCGCCATCAGGAAGGTATCGGCCTTGTCCGGCAGCAGCGCGGCATCGGTCAGCGTGCCCGGGGTGACGATGCGCACCACCTTGCGCTCCACCGGCCCCTTGCTGGTGGCCGGGTCGCCGATCTGCTCGCAGATCGCCACGGATTCGCCCAGCTTCACCAGGCGCGCCAGGTACTGGTCCGCCGAATGGAAGGGAATGCCGGCCATGCGGATCGGCACCCCGTTGGAGGCGCCGCGCGCGGTCAGCGTGATGTCGAGCAGGCGCGCGGCCTTTTCGGCATCGTCGTGGAAGAGTTCGTAGAAGTCACCCATGCGGTAGAACAGCAGGGTGTCGGGGTGGTCTGCCTTGATGCGGAGATATTGTTGCATCATGGGGGTGTGACGCTCTGCTGGCGATTCCGTAGTAGCTTGATCTACCTTGGTTTTTCCGCGTGATCCCTTTGTTGGCGCGGCTTCCACGCCAATCTGTGGGCTTTCGTTCATCTCGTCAACACTCATCGTCACTCGCCTACACTCCTGTCGTCAGCGTAGGTTTCTAGCGTATCATCCCGAAAAAACCACGCCGGGGTGCGCCGATGCCATTCCGGCAAAACCTACGCTACTGAAATCCTACGCCATGCAATTCGACGCGCGCGCTGCCAAGCTGCTCAAACCGGGCGAGCACATGACGATCACAGATCATCCGGGCCTGCGCCTCGAATGCGCCGCCACCCGGCGCACCTGGATCTACCGCTATAAGTCGCCGGTCGACGGCCGCATGAAGCAGACGAAGATCGGGGCCTGGCCAGCGATGTCGCCGGCGGCTGCCATTGTCGAATGGGAAAAGCTCAGGGCTGCCCGGGACAGTGGGCGCGACGTGGCCGCAGAGAAGCGCACGGCACGCACCAACGCGCGCGCGGTCGAAAACGGGAGTTTACCGCACGCCGGTCCGTACACGGTGCGACGGCTGTGCGCGGACTACCTGGTGGGGCACGTGGAGCGCAATCGCGCGCTGAAGGGCGCGAGGGAGATCCGCCGGATATTTGACACGATGCTGGGTGACCTGGCCGACGCGCGGCCCGAGACGGTTACCCGGGCCCAGGCATTCGATCTCCTGAACTCCCATGCGGCGATCCCGGTCCAGGCCGGAAAACTTCGCGCCGAGCTGGGTGCCGCGTGGGACTATGCGCTCGACTCTGGTCGGCTGTCTGAGACGGCACCCAACTGGTGGCGTCAGATCATGCGCGGGCGCCTGCGGAGCGCCGGGAAGAAGATTGAGGGCAAGTCCGTCGGGCCGGTGAAGCGCGTGCTCACGGAAAGTGAAGTTGGCGAGTTGATCCGCTGGCTGCCCAATTTCAGCCGCATCGTCGCGGATGCGTTGGCCGTGTATCTGTGGACGTGCACGCGCGGCTCGGAGATCGCTGCCATGGAGGCGGGGGAGATCCAGGAGGAGGACGGCATTCTATGGTGGACCATCCCGAAGGCTAAGACCAAGAATGCGCGGAGGGAAGGCGCTACGGACCTGCGCGTGCCGTTGTTCGGGCAGGCTGAGCAGGTCGTTCGGCGCCGGCTTGCGGTGGCGGGAGATGGCTACCTGTTCCCCTCGCGAGTTGGTGGGCCGATTGAGCAGAAGATGATCCAGACCGCCGTTTACCACCATCAGCCCTACTCAAAGACCAAGCCGGAGACAATTCGGCCGCGGCTGACCGTTACGCATTGGGCGCCGCATGATCTGCGCCGCACAGGTCGCACCCTGCTCGCTTCGATGGGCTGCCCGAATGACGTTGCGGAATCCATCCTGGGGCACATGCTGCCCGGCGTGCAGGGTATCTACAACCGGCACAGCTACGACAGTGAGCGGCGGGAGTGGCTGCGACGTCTGTCGACAAGGTTGGAGAGCCTGGCTCTGGCCCAGTAGTAACCTCAACGAGCGTCTCGGCTGAACGCTGTAACTTCTAAGCGGCCCGCATGGACCCTTGAAGGTCGGGCACGGATAGCCCATCGGAAAAGAAGATGATCTCCTTTCCGCGGGTGCGGGCCTGAGCCGTGTAGCTGAGGGTGTAGCTCAGGTGAGTTTGCGTCGCGTAAAGTTCCCGGATCTCGGGGACATCGTCATACGAAACCATCCACGGTACGTCACTGATTTTGCTCACGAGTGTGGCAATGGCCGCGTGATCCTTGGGGGTGTAGTGGTGCTCGTACAGGTCGCCCCCTTTAACATAGTAAGGAGGGTCAAGATAGATCAGCGACTCCTTTGGCAGCGTCGCGGCTACTTTCCTCACAAACTGTACTGCGTCCTGGCACGTCAGCGTGATGCGATCCCGATGGCGAGCGATCAGTTCAATCCGCTTCACCAGGTCATCTTTGTTGTACCTAGCCGAGAGCTTCCACTTGCCAGTTTGCTGAAGCCCACCGATCACACCCGCTGTCAAAATTCCGGACCGATTGCACCGGTTGAGAAAGAACGTCGAGAAACCTAGGTCCGTCAGGCTGTACTGCTCAGGGTGGGCCTGAACGTCTTTTTGCTTTCGCCACTCATCGATAGTTACAGGTGTGTCGGTGATCTTGCTGCACAGTGAATCCGTGTCCTCGATGACTGCTCGCCAGAAGGCCCAGACGGACGGGTCAATGTCGTTGATGTGCACATGCATTGCGTACTCAAGGATGAGTAGTTCCATCGCAATGCCGGCTCCGCCTGCGTAGGGTTCGACATAGTGCCCGCCAATCAAGCCGTTCTGCTGAAAGACTTCTCGAACAAAATCTGCGAGCTTTCCCTTGCCCCCGGGGTACCTAAGTGGCGTGAAGTATGAAGACATGTTGCCATCCGTAGTTGCGGCTGCGGATCATATCAAAGCAGAGCTGTGGTGGCCACCGACACTGCTATGCATAGATTGCCTTGATGATCGGCTCGACGTTGGACCACATTGCGAGCAGTGTGGCGGGGTCTGGAGTCGCGCGCCTGTTGTGAATGAACGCGTTGAAGGTGGCTGGATTACTCACCGACTGTTTCTCGTTCAAGTGGTTGCGGGCTAGCGTCGCAGCCTTGTCTGCCAACTTACCGTTGTCTTCAAGATGCGCGATGACGCTTGTCGCTTTATCCTCGAGGCTGAGGTTGTAGTCCTTGCGGTTCTTAGTTGGAAGATTATTGTTTTCGCAATAGTGATCCACGGAAAATTCGAAGAAGACTCTAAAGAGGGTGGCTACGGCATTCGGATGATCCGATAGCTTCAGTGCTCTGCGAAGCTCCCAGAAAATATCGTTGAGCCGCTTCTCCTTAATATTCAGTCGGCAGTCCATTCCGATGAGGTGGTTGCGGGCCTTCTTCGGCTGAACTACTGCTCTCTTGGGCTTCTGGGTTTCAGCCTGTTCGGCTTGCGTTGCATCGGAAATATCCCAGGATTCTGCTAGGCGCTTCCTTGTTTGAACTACGGAGGCCTTGGGGAACTCTTCGATGTACCGCTCGCGGTCCTTCTTCGTCTTGATGTTTGTGACTGTAATACTGCCAGTCGCAAGGTCATTCACAACCTTTTTCAGGCCCTTGTGCAGTTCGCCCGGCGGTACGACAGCTTTGACTGAGCCTTTGTTCAGTTCGAGCCCAAGCGCCTCGCGCACAAACGGGTCACCGAGCAAGCGTCGCAAGCTGGTGATAGGAAAGGGCTTCTTTGCCAGAGTGGCTGCCGACACAAGCTTGTGTTCTTGTGCATAGTCAAGCAGTTTGACAGCTGGGTCCGATTTGCGGTGCCGGGCAGTTTGGATACCGTCCCAACCGACTGTACCGGCGCCTTCATTCTCGCCTGTGTGCTTCAAATCAATCCAGGTCGCGGCCTCCGACTTATCGGCAAAAACCACGGCGTCCAGAGCATCAACAATGTTGCGATCAAACTCGTCTGCTAGACGCCTAATTGCGGTGGCTGTTGCGCTTGGAGACTCGATAGACATCAGGAGCGCGGGCTTGTCCAGTAGTTTCAGTGCGCAGAGGCGGCGATTTCCCTCGACAACGATGTACCGTCCTTTTTCGGCTGATACCAGAATCATTCGCTCTGCCGGATTCACACCGTTCTCAACGATATGTTCCGCGAGTTTCACTAGCTTCGTTGGCCCGCTGCTCACAACGGCCTGAAGCGCTGCGACTTGGTTGGGAAGCGGGTCGAAGCGAGGATTGTTCAGGTCAAAATCAAGCTGATCGAGTCTTACCGTATCGTGACGCATGGCAGAACCTGGTTTCGGGCCGAAAATGGGCGAAGTGTAACATTTTGTTTGGCCCGCTCTCATTTACCTTCGTCATGTCCAGCCTCCCGAAAATGTGGCGGCGCGATACCGTTCGATCCTCGTATTGAGCCCGTTGTGTGTGTCTCTAGCGGCCCTGTCGTGCCCGGCGCCAGGCATCGAATGGAAATCCGATATGGTTGTGGAATCGCTGAGCCGCCGGCTTGCTTTGGTCCAGTTCGCTGCGGGAGCGAATACAACATACAGCGCGGACCACGGCGGCGGCCCGTTCCACATCCTCCAGATCTGAAAAGTCCTTCCAGTCGATAGGGAGGCGCTCGGCTAGGAAGCGGCGAAATTCGGAGTTGTTGCAAAGGATACCGGCGGTGCGGGCCAGGGCAGGGCGGGACATGGTCATACCTCGAAAAGCGCCACCTGGCGCGGGTCGGATTCGGTAGGGGAGGGCTCGGTCTTGCTGGCGCGCTGCGCTGGCGCATCCGGCATCAGGCGCGGCGGCCGCAGGACGTGGCCGCCGGCGTAGACGTGCGCGAACAGCTGGCGGATGGCGTCGACCGGATTCGCGCAGGCCTTTGCTTGGCCGGGGATGAAAAGCCCAGCGTTGTGCGGGATGAGCTCGCTCCAGGCGCAGCCCAGCTCGCGCGCGAGATCCGTCATGGCGGCCTCGATGGCGCTGGCCACGTCAGCGTTGCCGCATGCTGCGGCGGCGATCGCAGTCGGCTGCTCGCCTGGCAGGATTTCGCGCACCAGCACGCGCTCGACGCTGGCCGGGCTGTGGCTCCAGGCGCCGGGCGTCATATCCATCACGCCGCGTGATGGGCTGGTGATGGCGGCCAGCCATTCGCGTGGTTGCGCTTGCTCAGTCATGCCGTGGCTCCAGGCGCGGCAGAGAGCAGGGCGTCGAATGCGCGCATGATGTTCGCCTGGTCGGGCGTCAGGTCCACGGCGCTACCGTTGGCGGAGATCGACACGCCGCCGTCCACGCGCACGCTGATGCCGATGCCGCCCACCAGGATCTGCGCGACGGCGGTGGGTGAGGTTTTGTGCGCGACGGCAGCGGGGGCGGCCGCCGCAGGCAAGGCCGGGCCCTTCGTGATGCTGCGCTGCCGTGGCGCCGCCTTCCTGGTCGTGCTGCGTGCGCGGCGCGGGCGAGGTTGCGGCCGGCCGGTGCCGATCGTGTAGCGGTCCCCCTCGGCGTGCAGGCGGCCGTCTGCCAGCGGCGTCTTCAGGAACGATTTGACATGGCTGTCCGACTCCAGCCCCATGGCGGTGGCCAGCTCGGCGCGCGAGGCCTCGCCGTACTGCTTCACGTAGGCGATCGCGAGTTCGACCTTAGTCGCTGGGGCTGCGGGCGCCGGTGCGTCCGTGGGTTCTGCTGGCGGGGCCTCGAGCTCCGGGGGCGTGGCCATGCTTGCGCCCAGGTGAAACACGCTCGCAACAGGAAAGGCCCGCGGTGCCGGCGCGCCGGCGGCCGGGATGATGCGTCGTGCCGGGTAGTCGGTGACGGTATCAGTCATGGTTGCTCTCCTTGCTGTCAGCTCGTGACGAATTTGGATCGAAGGTCTTTGCCATCCACTGGTCCTGCGCGCGTACGCTGATAAAGATGGCGGCCAGCAGAACCACCACGAATGCAATAAGGGCGATGGTTTCAGTCATGGTTGAGGGGTGTATGAGTCCACGGCCGCATCTGCATCAGCGCCGCACAGGTGCTCGCCGTGGCACGGGCCGCCTGGTAGCGAAATGCATGGGATGCCGACGGTGCCGAGCTGCTCGACGGGAACGGCGCGCAGCTTGCGATAGCGCTCGGCGTCGCGGGCGAGTAGTTCGCGGCTGCCGCGTAGCAGGGCGCGCATGGCCTGCTCGGCAATGATCTGGTGATCGCCGCCGCGCACGTGCAGCATCATGGCGAAGTTGGCCACGTCGACCGGATCGCCCTTGCATACGGCCTCGGCGATCATCTGCGAGAGCCGCTCGATCGAGCATTCGAGCGGGTTGTCCCAGCCGCCGCGGCCGGCAGCCCGGCACTTGGCCAGCTTGCGCTTCATTGCGCCGGCCAACTGGTCCACGCCGATGTCGTCGGCGTTGACGTTCCGCTGCTTGCGAAAGGGACGGTCCGGGTTCGATGCCGCGGCGAGCCGCAGGCCTTGATCGGCCGGCAGGCGCGCGGCGATGCTGGTGATCGACGGCGCGCGGTCGGCTCGGTGGTTTGCATTCTTCTTCATGGGATCTCCTCAGCTGGCGAGCAGCTCGTCGAGCGTCTTGCCGGCCTTCAGGGCTTGCTCGACCCAGCCTGGGTGCTTGCCGCGGCCGGTCCAGGTGTTGCCGTTCTCGTCGCGGTAGCGCACTGCCGGGCGGCCTAGCTTATTGGCCGGGGCGGCCTTGGGTGTTGCCTTCTTCGGCCCGCGCAGGATCTTCGGCAGCCAGCGGGTGCTGGCGAGAAGTTGCTCGGCAGTGGCGGCCAGGTCGGCTTTCTTCATGCTGGTCAGCGGCGCGGCGGCCTTCTTGCCACAGGCCTCGGTGACGGCAGCGATCGCCAGCGTCTTCGGCACTGAGCTCAGGTAGCTGCTGGCGGTGGCTGACCACCAGTCCGCCATGTCCAGGCCTGCGGCTTCAGCGACAGCATCAGCCGCGCGCGGGCCCTCAGCGGCGAAGACGGCGCTGGTGCTGGCGGCGGTGCAGAGTGCGAGCAGCTGCAGCAGGTCCTGCTGGGGCAGTGCGATCAGATGCGCCAGCAGCGCGCTGTCGGCTTTCGGCAGGCCGGCGAGCAGCTGCGTGCGCAGCTCCTGCAGCCGGGTCCAGGCGGGGTTCGCATTGAGGTCGTCGGCGATCGCCGGCAGGCCGTGCATCTTGTCGCTGACGGACAGATCCAGCGCGCTCAGCGTGGCGAACTTGTAGGTGGCGTCGCGAAAGAGCTTCAGCAACATGCCGTGCACCAGCACTGCCAGTGCCAGGGTCGGCTGCTCGACCAGGTGCAGCTGCAGGGCGGCGGTGCGGTGTGCGGTCAGGCGACTGGCAAGGCTGGCGGAAAGGGTGGGCTTGTCGGCGGGCTTCTTCGCCGGGGTGTCGCTGCCGCTGTCATCGGCGCTAGCGTTGGTGCCGCCGGCGGCGCGTGCCTTCTGCTTGTCGACCAGGCCGCGGTGGACCTGCACCACGCCGCCCTCGGTGATGGCCAGGATTGCGCCGCTCCGGGCCATGTCATCGGCGCTCCATTGCTCCAGGCTCTGCTCAATGGCGGCAAGCTCGTCTTCGATCGCTTCCAGGCGGGCGGAATGCTCATCGTGCGCATCGCCATAGTCGTCGTTGTCCTCGAGCTGCTCGATTGCCTTCTGGGCCTCAGTGCGTTCCTTTTCCAGTGCCTTGACGCGCGCCTTCTGCGCCTTGCTGCGTTCGGCGGTGACAGAAGGCAGGCGTTCGTAGTCGTAGTGGACCCGGTAGGCCTGGAAATCCGGCTTGGCCTCGACCCAGGCCCAGCCCTCGGCGCGGATCTCGGTGGCGGCTGCTTCGAGCTTGTCGCTGGCAAGCTGCTCGAGCAGGGCGCCGTCGGCCAGGTAGCCATTGCCGGCATCGCTGAACAGGTCGCGCTCGACATGGCCGCCGGCGGCCTCGTAGGCTTCCAGCGTGACGAACTTGGCCAGTTTGCTGTTGCGTACTTCGATCTCGCCCTTGGCGAGCTTGCGGCGCAGCGCTTCCGGGTTGCGGTCCCATGGCTGGTCGGCGTCCTTCCAGGCGCGTTCCTGGGCCTTGTGGACGCTGGTGATGGCCAGCGCCATCAGCTGCTCCAGCGACGCCTCGCCGTCCCGGTAGACCTGGATCATCTTGGGTGACACGCTGGCCAGCGTCAGGCGGCGCTTTACGACCAGCGGCGTGACGCCGAATCTTGCCGCCACGTCCTCGATCGAGGCGCCGGAATCGATGAGCCGTTTGAACGCCTCGAATTCATCGGCGGGGTGCATGGCTTCACGCGCACTGTTCTCGGCCAGGCTGGCCTCCTCGGCCTGCTCGCGGTCGCGCAGCTTCACGTCGACTGGGTGATCAGGGCTCCAGCGCCCGCGCTCGACGAGCAGCTGCATGGCGCGCCATCGGCGGCCGCCGGCGACGACTTCGAGGCGGCCCGTCGGCTGGCCATCGACATGCTCCTCGGTAACGATGAGGTTCTGCAGCTGTCCTTGGGAGTCGATCAGCGCGGCCAGCTCGCTGATCGCCTTTGGGCTCGTCATGCGGGCGTTGCGCGGGGAAAGGGTGAGTTGCGATAGTGGGGCTTGGAACGGGGTGGCGATGGTGCCGTAGGTGGTGGTCATGGTGAGGGTCTTTGATGGTCAGGCTTCGACGGGCGCGCCTTGCGCTTGGATGGCGGCCTTGGTGATGGCGTGGGCGGCGGTGAACGTGTCGAGGCGCGTGCGGCCGATGGCCTCCTCGATGGCGGGCGCGGCTGCGCGCAGCGTCAGCGCTTCAAGGTCCAGCACCGTGACCTTGGCGGAGCGCTGCCAGCGCCCGAAAACGCCAGCCATGGCGCGCCGGGCGGATCCCAGCTGCACGTCATAGTTCTGGATGCCCTGTGCCTTCATGGCGAGGGTGATCAGCTCCAACGTGCGCATCAGCCGGTTGTAGCCGGTATCGCTGGGCGCGCTGATGAAGCCGGCCAGGTCCGCGTAAAACGTGAGGTCGACGTGCCGCGTGTTCTGGGCCGTCATGGGGATGGCGACCGGCCGTGGCTGGTAGTTGCTGCGCTTTTTCATGTCGCGGCCCCCAGGAACTCGGCGTCGCCAATCACGCGGTCGAGCAGGTCGAAGGCGCGGAAGAAATCGCGCGACACGGTGACCTGGTGGTCGATGTCACGCAGCGCAATGCCATTCTCGGGCCCGAAGTCGGGCAGATGGGGGTCGCGCAGGTGCACGACGATGCCGCCACGCTCAGCCAGGATCTCGGTGTCGACTCGATCGCGGATATGCATCACCACGATGTGGTGGCCTGCCAGTTCGTCGACGAGCGGGTCGGTGATGAGCTTGGTAGGGGTGAAAGCGTGGGTGCGCGCGAGATAGTCGGCGACAGCATCCTGGCCGACACCAGGGCGGCCGGTAAGTCCGATCAGCATGGGTCTCTCCTCAGTCGAGGTCGTTTGCCTGGCGGCGTTTGTGATCTGGGATGGATGGATCGAAGCGGAGGCGGGGAGGGTGGCGGCGCGCCTGAGTCTTGCGCTGGGCATCGAGAAACGCGCGCACCTGCATGGCCACGCGCCATTCGCGGACGCGCAGCTCAGCGTTGCCCGACCCGTTCATCAGGCGGAAGCCTTCGACCAGGTCGGCAAACGTGTAGCGGGCGCGGCGCCGGCTCATTTCAGCCCTGTGACGTGATGCGCTTGGCAGCTACCGTGCGCGCGCCGCGGTTGAATCCGTCTTCGATCGCGTCGAAGGTGCAGCGAAACAGGCCGACATAGGCGCGACGGCCGTCGAGGACGATGCGGAACGCGATCATTGCGGCTTCCTCCTGGATGTGTTCGGCGGCGGCGGGAGGTCGGATACCGGGCGGGCTTCGGCCCACTCTTCAACCTCGCGTACAAGCCAGGCAACCCGGCGGCTCGAAACGGCGCGTGGCTTTGGGAATTGCTCTTCGCGGACGAGCTTCTGCACGCTGGTTTCCGAGAGCGCCACGATGGACGCTACCGTAGGTAGGTCGACGTAGAAGGGGCGGATCATTGCGCAGCCCCCATAGCGCGAGCTGTCGTTCTGGCGGCTGCTTCTGCGAGATCTCGGGCTCGCTCTAGCTCGAGGTATTGCCAGCAGAGTTCGAGCAGTTCAGGCATGGAGGTCACGCAAGACTCGAGCCGCTCGCCGTAGTGGCCGCCCACAGTGATGCATTCGATCTTTATCTGTGCGCCATGCTCTCGCGACGTTAGGGGTTCGCCTCGTACGTCGTCCCATGCCGGGCAATGCCAGAAGTCGATGCAAAGATCGAGTTCGACGCTGAGGCCAAATGTCGTACTGAAGGACATCGCCTCCCGGATGTAGTGGCGGGTGGGGCTGGTCTCCTCCAAGCGGAGGAAGTCCGGATCCTGATTGGCGCTGTCTAGGAAAACATATCGGCCACGATCGCCTTCGGTGTACCCGGACCGGTAGATCCAGTTGTGCTCGGTGCCGAAGTCATCGATGACCAGCCAGCGGTTAGGGCGCGGACGTACTGCGTAGTCGGGATATTCGAGATGCACGGCCGCCCCTCACACTTGGCGCGCCGTAGCGGTCATGGGGTCGGCCTGTAGGTCAGACTCAACTGCGCAGGCGTGGACGGCGAAGGCGGCGGCTACCAGAGTCAGGTAGAAGATCCAGCCTTTGATCTGTTTGGGCTTGTTCACGGTGCCTCCATCGTTGACGCGAATTGCGTCGATGGGGCCATTAAACACCACGTTTATTTGTGCGTCAACACGGTGTTTAATCTGGTGTGAAAAAAAACCCACCAGGGACGGTGGGCTTTCACTGTGTAAGGGCGACCTGCCTACAGGTCAAATCCAGCGTGGCGAACAACGCCACAGAATTGGTCCCCTTCTTTGAGCCTTTGGTATCGCTCCGGCCAGTCCGGGTTGAGCGCCTCAAGGTACATTTCACCCTCAACCAGCGTCAGCTTTTTGAACGTTGCCTTTCCTTCGCGACGGACGATCACATATTTGCCGGGAAGGGCTTCGGCGTCCGGACTCACAAATAGTTTGATCCCATCAGGGAATGACGGGTAGACCCCTGCAGGTGCAGTCATCGATGGGCCCCGTACCGTCACCACAAAGCCGCATGGTCCGAGATCGATATGGCACTGATGCCAGATCGTATGCTCGTCCGGCTCGAAATTCTCACAAAGCTCTGCCCACATCCCCGCTTGCACCCAAGAAATCTCGGGGTATCGCCTTGGTCTGAGATCCGGACCTGGTTCGAAATTATCCCCTGCCATCGAAAGGGGATTGTAAGCGGGTGCTGAGGTTATCTCGTTAAGTTTTGCTTCTATCTGACCTGCACCAGATTTGGGCTTGACAGCCTCCATCGGTGGAACTCCGGTCATCAACCAGGTGGCACTGCAGCCAATCGCCGCCTGCGCCTTCAGCATCCCACCCTGGGAAATGCCTCTCCGCTCCCAGTTATTGATGGTTTGCTGTGACTGATTAAGCGCCCGAGCGACTTCGGTTGGCGTGCTCAGTCCCCTGAGTGTCTTCGCGGCCTCGTAGAGGCGAACCATGGATTCGTGCATGCCGCGGATGTTCTCACGAGTAAACATTCTGTTGATAAACGCTGTGTTTGACTTGTGATTAAACGTCGTGTTTAATTGCGCCCATGAGCCCGAACCAGACCGCCGTCCATTCCGACTGGCAAATCATCGAGGACCTTGGTGGCGCAACCGAGGTCGCCAAGCTCCTTGGCTATGACAAAAAGCGCGGCGGTATTCAGCGAATTCACAACTGGAGGGTAAGAGGCATCCCATCGGCAGTAAAGGTTGCCCACCCGGGATTGTTCATGAAGGAGGTAGTCAGCAGTTTGGACGCCTCTGACGACGCCCAGCCTCCAGTGGGGCGCATCGAGATGGATTCTTGAGATCGCCGTCGGGCACGGTTGCCTCATGTTGAGGTGCGCGCCAATTCTTCCGACGAGGGGTACTTTGCCGCCTCTCAATCGGAGTCAAACGACGAAGAAATTTCGGCTTGGGCTGGAACACAGATTTCTCCCTGAGCTCGCGGTCAAGTGCCGCGTTGAGACAAAGATTAGCAGGCCGTGCTTGCAGAAAGAACGGCTGTTTTCCGGGGGTTTACCGTGGTTTCTGTGAAGATCGGCAACGACATCAACCAGCACGAGGCGCTCTACAGCCTCGCGAGCCGGTATCCGGGTTCGATTGAGGGCCTCGCGCAGGCAATGGGCCGTCGCCTTGGGCGACAGATGTACCCCAATGTATTGCGCAACAAGCTGCGGCCAGGAATTGATACGCACCATCTCAACTTCGAGGAGTACTCCCTCATCCTGGAGCTGTGTGAGGAGGCCAAACTTGATGGCTGGCAGATCCCAATGCGCGCGCTCTGCTGGCGTCATGGCATGGTCGCGATCCCCTTACCGCAAGTCGAAGGCGCGCCCGCCAGTGTGGCGACCGCAATGCGTCAGGCCGGAGAGGCAGCGCGTGAGTTCGGCGAGATGATGGCGGAGTTTGCGCAGGCGGCTTCGGACGGAAAGATCACGCGCAGCGAGGCTGAACGTGTGCTACCCGAGGTCCAGCACGTGCTGACCATGGTGACGATGCTTCGGGACTCCATCGAGGCTGTCACGGTTCCTGACGATACCGCCTTCGGAATTCCGCGTCTCGTATGATCCGATCCGATCTGTTGCCCGGCACACGAAGCGTGGCGCCTGTGGGCCGCGTGCGTCCAAAACTCATCCTTCGGCAGCGCAAGCCACTGACGGCGCGCGAGCTGAAATCGGTGTTTGACCGAGTCAAGAAGCGTGTGCTGAAGGGTGGTGAGCCCTTCGGGTTGTTCGCGATCAAGCATGGCCAGGGCCGCGTCTTTCGCCTGATCAGCGTGAAGGACGCGAACTACACGGCGCAACTGCGCGTCGACAAGGCTCTGCAGCACATGGTCGGGACCTACGACGGCAGCGCCAATCTAGGCCACGTCTGGGATGACCTGTGCGCGTTTGACCGGACGCCATCCACGTGAAGATGGAAGTCCGCTTCCGCCCGGACATGGCGTGCTGCAAGTCGACGCGAGAAGCGATCGGCCTGCCGTGCCGGGGCGACGCGCAAAAGTGCTGCGCCTGGCATCACGCCTGCCGATTGGCGCCTGACAAAGGGATGCGCGGCCTGCGTGCCTTCGCCCAGCACTTGCTGGGCTTTTGGTCGTTGTGTGATGTGTTCTGGATCTTCGCGGCGGCTGGCCAGATGTCGGCGCTCGCGGAGATCTGCTGCGAGCGCTGGACCTCGTTGCCCGATGCGACGGCGCGCGCCGCTTACCGCGCGGAAGTAATCAACGCCACGCAGGTGTATCGCGCCGAGTGTGGCCCTGACAACCCGGCCGCATTCGTGGCCACCTTCGATGTTCTCTGTGAGGCGGCCGCTGTGCGGCCATAAGGACTTCCATGGATCTTCCAGTCCAATCTATCGAATCGCTGCGTGAAGCAGGGCAGAAGGCCGCCGTGAAGGGGGCGCGGGCCGATGCCAATCCGTTCCCCCCGTATAGCGGCCACTATCGCCAGTGGGAGCATGGCCACGTCTGGCAGCTCCTGGATCCTCGCAGCGAGGAGGGTGCCTGATGCCCGCATTCCGTATCAATGACGCTGAGCTCGATGCGCTGATGGGTGAGGGGGCGGACCTGTTCCAGCTCTATGTCGGTGCCTTGCGGCCTCGGATGGATTTCAAGACTGGCGTGGTGGGTCGGCGCGTGCGCATCTCCTACCAGGCGCTGAAGGAGTGGACGGAGCGCGCAGCACGGTCCGGGGTGCGATTCCTCGCTCACGACAAGAGCAAGCTGCAACGCATGCTGGCGCGCCTGCAGCATCTCGGCCTGCTGCGCAAGATGGGTGGCCCCTATGACCTGGTGTTTGCGTGTCCGCTCGCCGATACGGATAACTGCGCCCAGAAACAGGCCGATACGAAGTCGATACAACCGGAGAAGCCCACCAAGCCCAGACGCAGTAAGGCCTCGCGTGACTTGCCCACAGCCAGCGAAAAAGCCGAGGCCGCCACACATCAGGAGTCCGGTAACACCTTAAAACCTCCTCCCCCTACCCCCTCAGGCCTGCGGCCCGAGGAGGATGGATCAATCGACCCTCCCGCGCCTGCGGCGCAGGAGGCAGGCAACCCCAAAATCGACGAAACACCGATCAATGCGCGCAGCCAGCAGCCCTCAGAGGAACGCCTCGAGCGGCCGACGCGCGGTGGGGGACGGCCTGCGGCCGAGCGATTAGATGAGGGGGCGAAGCCGAGCGTCACGTGGGAACCTCATCTCGCTTGGCCGACCGGCATTACGCAGCACCAGCGGGCCTACATTGCGCGAAGGCTTGTCGAAGTACCCGAATCGCTCCGCCAGCGTGTTTTGGACGAATGGCATGGCGCTACGCAGGCCGGTGCCGCCAAGAAGCCGTGGCCGTACTTCAATGGATTATTGCGGAATGTGAAAGAACGGGGCGACGCCTGGACCTCGATCCACGCCGAGGGAGTTGCCGAGGCGCGGGAGCAGGAGCGCCTGCGCTT
Source organism: Cupriavidus sp. FW305-46 (assembly GCF_058787075.1). NCBI lineage: Bacteria > Pseudomonadati > Pseudomonadota > Betaproteobacteria > Burkholderiales > Burkholderiaceae > Cupriavidus > Cupriavidus sp. FW305-46. Next base: position 1,497 of record NZ_JBYSZI010000062.1, on the reverse strand, counting down.
GGCCAACCTGGCCGCGGTCGAGGCTGCCCATGCCGAGCGCCTGCAGGGCGAGGCCGTATCACCTGGTGGGCTGCTGCAGTGGAAGCGGGATCTCGACGCGACGCGCGAGCGTCGTCGCCAAGCATGAGCACGGGCCAGATCGGCGCCGAGCAGGCCTATGCCGAAGCGGCCGAGCAGCTGCCGCTGCGCGCTGAGCGGCGCGACCAGTGGAGCGATCGCGCGGTGTTCTGGACTGCCGTGCGCTATGGCGTAAGTGAGGTCCACCCGGGCGCCTGGCCGGTGGCGGCGGCGCGCTGGAGCAGGCTGTGGGAAGTCGCGCGGCGTGAGCACCTGCCGCCGATTCCCGGTATTCCCGAAGTCGAAAACATGCCGGCAACGGCCTCGGTAGCTGAACGCGGGATCGCATCGGTCCGGGCCATCGTCGGGAAACGGAGGTGAGCATGGCGAATAATGACTGGGTCAAGGATCGACTACGCTCCTGGGCAGCCTGGCTGCACAAGGGGAATGGCGGGCGCGGCTACGGGGAAAGCAGCCTGACGATAGACGAGGCGCGCACGGTGCCGGTGCGCCCGTTCGTGGCCACCTTCGAGGATGAGTGCGAGCGCACGCACAAGGCCGTGCTGAAGCTGCCGCTGGACATGCGCAAGGTAGCGATGGGCTTCTACGTCGACGGTCTGCCGGCGTGCGATGTGGCCAAGCGCGTGAAGGTCAGCGAACGCCAGGCGTACCACATGAAGAAGACGCTGCATGTGATGGTGAAATATTGCCTTGAGAATCAAAACGTTAAGAGACCCCCCTTTCACCTGCTCTTGCAATCCGTGCAGTGAATCAGTAGATTTCCGCTACGCTGTGCGCTCGGTGCGTGCAGTGAAGATGAAAGCCCGGCCCGGTCCTCCGCGTCGGGTTTTTTCATTTCTGGAGCGCGTCATGTACCTGTGTCTGCTTGGAATGGCTGTGGGCTCGATCATGACTCGCGAACTGCTGGATCACGGCGCAGCACGCGCAGAACGGAGGCAGCGACGACATGAAAGGAATTCGCAGACTGATCGCCTGGTGGCGAGGAAGCAACCAGCTGCCGCCGATCCGCATGCCGGTGCCAGCAATGCCGGCGGTGGCGGTGGCGCGCTCACCGGAGCCGACCCTGGTGGGTGTGCGCAGCTCTGACGTCCTCGCCTCGCGCGCGCTGCTGCAGGCTGCGGTGTCAGTCCCGCGTCGCGCGCCGGTGCCGCGTGTCGTGCCGGTTTCGACTGCTTCCCGCGCGAGTGGGGACGATGAGGGCATGTCGATGCTGCCGGCCGCTATGCTGCTGGCGTCATACAGCTGCGATGGGGCTGCCGCCGACGAAGGCTCGTTCGGTCTGCGCGATGCGGTGCCGCTGGGTGCCGGTGGCTCGTTTGATGGCGGTGGTGCGTCGGGCAGCTGGGATTCCGGTGGATCGGATACGGCGAGCAGCTTCTCGTCGGATTGACAGTGTCTCCTACCCTGCGAGCGAGTCGG
>NZ_JBYSZI010000061.1:0-39086 GCF_058787075.1 Cupriavidus sp. FW305-46 | reverse complement strand
CAAGGCCGGCGGCCCGCGCCTAGCCTGCGCCGCGCCTGGCTTGAACGCGTCCCCTTCTTCATTATGAAATGGGTTCTTAGGATAGGCGAGGCGCCAGCAAAAGGGGAGGGATATTGGCAGGCAAGCGCCAGGGCTAGCCCGCCAGCCGCTGCACGATGGCGGCCAGCGTGCCCAGTGCCCGCTCGATCTGCGCCGAGCGCGGCGTGCCGCAGTTGACGCGCAGGCAGTGGTCGAAGCGGCCGGCGTTGGAGAACATCACGCCCGGCATCACGCGGATGCCGGCCTGCAGCGCCTGGTCGAACACCGCTTCGGACGATACCTGGGCGGGCAGTTCCACCCACAGGTGCATGCCGCCGCGCGGGGACCCCAGCCGCGTCCCGGCGGGAAAGCTTGCGGCGATGGCCTGCGTGAACCATTCGCGCTGCGCGCACAGCCGGGTGCGCAGCCGGCGCAGGTGGCGGTCGTGCGCGCCGGAAGCCAGGAAGTCGGCGGCCGCCATCTGCGACAGCATCTCGTTGGGCCGCGACAGGCCGAACTTGAGCATCTCCACGCGCGCCTGCCATTTGCCGGCGGCGATCCAGCCCAGGCGCATGCCGGGCGCCAGCACCTTGTGCAGCGAGGCGCAGTGGATCACGTTGCCGCTGCCATCCCAGGCCTTGGCCGCGGCCGGCGGCGCATCGCTGTCGGCGGTGGCCGAGAAGCAGTCGTCCTCGATCAGCGCGATGCCGCGCGCCTCGCACCACTGCACCAGCCGCGCCTTGTGCGCGTCCGGCATGATGCAGCCGAGCGGGTTCTGCAGGTTGGGCACCACCGCCACCGCGCGGATATTGTCGTAGTGCTGCGCGGCCAGCTCCAGCGCCTCCAGCGAGATGCCGGTCTGGGGGCTGCACGGGATCTCCAGCGCGCGCATGCCGAGACTTTCCAGGATCTGCAGCAGGCCGTAGTAGGTCGGTGATTCCACCGCGATCACGTCGCCCGGCCCGGCCACCGCGCGCAGGGCCAGGTTGAGCGCCTCGGTGCAGCCGTTGGTGATGACGATTTCCTCCGGCGCGAGCTGCACGCGCGCCCGCAACGCCTGGCGCGCCAGCGCGGCGCGCAGCGGCTGGTAGCCCTCGGGCTCGACCGCTTCGCCGAACAGCAGCGGATGCCGGCGCAGCGCACGGGTCGCGGCGCTGCGCAGCGCCTCGGTCGGATACAGTGACGGCGCGCAATAGGCGCCGCCCAGGTTGGTATGCACATGCCGGTGCTGGCCACGCGCCAGCAAGCCGGAAATGCGCTGGTGGATGCCGACATACTGCGCCGGATCAGGCAAGGCCGCGGCCGGCTCGGCCAGCGCCGCCAGCGGCGAACGCAGCGGTGCCGCGACGAAATAACCCGAGCGCGGCCGCGCTTCCAGCAAGCCGTCGCTCTCGAGCTGCCTGCATGCCTGCAGTGCGGTGGACAGGCTCACACTGTGCAGCGCCATCAGCGCGCGCACCGACGGCATGCGGTCACCGGCGGCGAGCGTTCCGGATTCGATGGCGCGGCGGTAGTGGCCGGCAACCTGGCGGTAGAGCGGGGCGGATTCCATTGGGGGCATCGTGGCGCGGTTGGCCGCATCAGTACAGATACAGACGCGTGGCGGCTGTATCGTAACAGGGCTGAATTTGCTTGGCTGTTCCGGTCCAGGCGGTTCCGGGGTGTGCCTGCCGCGGATGAGATCAGGTCGATAGGCTGGAGTCCTGTGCCTGTTACCGGAGTCCTGCCATGCAAAGCGATCTCAACGACACATCAACCGTAGTGCCGCTTCTGGCCGGCCAGTGCCTGCGCCTGCGCGTGGCGGCGGGCACCATGCTGCATGCCGGCGCGGGTGAGCTGGAGCTGGCCGGGCCGCCGCAATGGCTGGCCGAGACCTGCTACGTACCGCGGCGGCGCCTGCGCGCGGGCGACACGTGGATCGTGCCCGCGCGCGGCTGGCTGACGCTGTCGGCAAGCCGTGCCGGCGCATTGTCGATCACTGACCCGCCGGGCTGGCTGCCCCGGCTGCAAGCCTGGCTGGCGTTGTCGTGGCGCCGCACCGGGCCGGCCCGACAGCCCGAATCCCGCCAGATTCCCGACTCCGCGCCCGAAAGCCTATAAAATTGCGCTCCGGCCGGCCTGGCACATTGGTGTGCCCAACCCCCCGGCCGCAGTTCTCGGGTTCCCCATGCTACGTCTAAGTGAAGTCAAACTCCCGCTCGACCATACCGAAAGCGACCTGGACGCCGCCGTGCGCACCAGCGCCGCGCAGATCGGTGTCAAGGGAGACGGCCTGATCGGCTATACCGTGTTCCGCCGTGCCCACGATGCGCGCAAGCGCTCGGATATCAAGCTGACCTACATCATCGATATCGAGGTCGGCGACGAGGCCGCGGCAATCAAACGCATGGCCGGCAAGCCGAACTGGAGCGTGACGCCCGACATGGCGTACCACTTCGTCGCGCGCGCGCAGGCGGGCAGCTCGCATCCGCGCCCGGTGGTGATCGGCATGGGCCCGTGCGGCCTGCTGGCCGGCCTGATCCTGGCGCAGTCGGGCTTCCGCCCGATCATCCTGGAGCGCGGCAAGGAAGTGCGCGAGCGCACCAGGGACACCTTCGGCCTGTGGCGCAAGAGCGTGCTCAATCCGGAATCGAACGTGCAGTTCGGGGAAGGCGGCGCGGGCACGTTCTCGGACGGCAAGCTGTACAGCCAGATCAAGGACCCCAAGCACTATGGCCGCAAGGTGCTCAACGAGTTCGTGCGCGCCGGCGCGCCGGAGGACATCCTGTACAAGGCGCGCCCGCACATCGGTACCTTCCGGCTGGTCAGCATGGTCGAGAAGATGCGCGCCGAGATCATCGAACTGGGCGGCGAGATCCGCTTCGAGACGCGCGTCGACGATATCGACATCGACAACGGCCAGGTGCGCGGCCTGAAGCTGTCCAACGGCGAATACCTGGAAGCCGACCACGTCATCATGGCGGTCGGCCACAGCGCGCGCGACACCTTCGAGATGCTGCACAGGCGCGGCGTGTTCATGGAGGCCAAGCCGTTCTCGCTGGGCTTTCGCATCGAGCATCCGCAGGGGCTGATCAACCGCAGCCGCTTCGGCAAGTTCGCCGGCAACAAGCTGCTGGGCGCGGCCGACTACAAGGTCGTGCATCACTGCAGCAACGGGCGGTCGGTGTACAGCTTCTGCATGTGCCCGGGCGGCACGGTGGTGGCGGCAGCTTCCGAGCCGGGCCGGGTGGTGACCAATGGCATGAGCCAGTACAAGCGCGCCGAGCGCAACGCCAATGCCGGCATCGTGGTCGGCATCACACCCGAGGACTATCCCGGCGGCCCGCTCGCCGGCATCGAATTCCAGCGCAAGTGGGAAGAGCGCGCGTTCGAGCTGGGCGGCAGCAACTACTGCGCGCCGGGCCAGCTGGTGGGCGATTTCATCGCGGGACGGCCATCCACGTCGCTGGGTTCGGTCGAGCCCTCGTACAAGCCCGGCGTGACGCCGACCGACCTGAGCACGTCGCTGCCTGACTACGTGATCGCGGCGATCCGCGAGGGCATTCCCGAGATCGACAAGAAGCTGCCTGGCTTTGCCCTGCATGATGCCGTGCTGACCGGGGTGGAGACGCGCACCTCGTCGCCGCTGCGCATCCGCCGCAACAACGATGACTACCAGAGCATCAATGTGAAGGGCCTGTACCCGGCGGGCGAAGGCGCGGGTTATGCCGGCGGCATCTACTCCGCGGCGATCGACGGCATCGAAGTGGCCGAGGCGGTGGCGCTCAGCATCGTCGGCGGCAAGGCCGCCTAAGCCTGCTGCAGGTAAGCCGCGGCGCCGAGCGCCGCGGTGCGCCCGCTGGCAAAGCACGCCGTCAGCAGGTAGCCGCCGGTGGGTGCCTCCCAGTCCAGCATCTCGCCGGCGCAGAACACGCCCGGCAGCGCGCGCAGCATCAACCCTTCATCCATCGCCTCGAAGCGCACGCCACCGGCGCTGCTGATCACTTCGTCGATGGGCCGCGGGCGCAGCAGCCGCAGCGGCAGCGCCTTGATCGATGCGGCCAGCGTGCCGGCATCGTGCATCGCTTCCTTCGACAGGCATTCGCGCAGCAGTCCGGCCTTGACGCCGGTGAGGCCGAGCCGGCTTTGCAGGTGGCTCGACAGCGAGCGCGCGCCGCGCGGATGCGTTACCTGCGCGCTGACATGTTCGGCGCTATGCGCCGGCAGCAGGTCCAGGTGGATGGTGGCGCCGCCATCGGCCTCGATGCGGTCGCGGATCGGCGCGGACAGCGCGTAGACCAGGCTGCCTTCGATGCCGGTCGCACTGATGACGAACTCGCCCTGGCGGTAGTGCGCTTGCCCATCGCGGTCGGTCAGGGCGATGGCTACCGGCTTGACCGGCTCGCCGGCAAAGCGCGCCGCAAACGCTTCGCTCCACGCCACATCGAAACCGCAGTTGGCGGGCCGCAGCGGCGCAATCTCGATGCCGCGCTCGGCCAGCCGCGGCACCCACGCACCATCCGATCCCAGCCTTGCCCAGCTGGCACCGCCCAGCGCCAGCACCACCGCGCGTGCCCGCATGACCGTTTCACCGTGCGGCGTGGCAAAGCGCAGCGCATGCGGCGCGCCGTCGTCCCAGCCCAGCCAGCGGTGACGCATATGGAACTGCACGCCGGACTCGCGCAGGCGGTGCAGCCACGCGCGCAGCATCGGCGCGGCCTTCATGTCGGTCGGGAAGACGCGGCCGGAACTGCCGATGAAGGTCTCGATGCCAAGCCCGTGCACCCAGTCGCGCAGGGCCTGCGGGCCGAAGCCCGCCAGCATCGGCGCGATCTGCGCGGTGCGGGCGCCATAGCGGCCGAGGAAGGCCGGCTCCGGCTCCGCGTGGGTCAGGTTCATGCCGCCCTTGCCGGCCATCAAAAACTTGCGCCCGACCGACGGCATGGCGTCGTAGACGGCCACGCTGGCACCTTGCGCCGCCAGCACTTCGGCCGCCATCAGGCCGGCCGGACCGCCGCCGATGACGGCAACGTCGACGCTGGCTTGGGAAGGGGAGGAAGTGGCGGAAGAGGGCATCAGGAGGCTCGGCAGGGGGCGGGGTGTTTCCGCCGCGGATTATAGAGCCTGCGGCAGCGCTAGAATGACGGTTTGCCGCGCATCGCCATCATGACCTCCGCCACTCACTCCGCAGACACCGTCATCGCCGCCACCCGCCACTGGCTGGAGCGCGCCGTGATCGGGCTCAACCTGTGCCCGTTCGCCAAGAGCGTGTATGTGAAGGAGCAGGTGCGCTACGTGGTCAGCACCGTCACCGAAGCGCCGGACGTGATGGACGACCTGGAGCGCGAACTGCGCCTGCTGGCAGACGCCGACCCCGACCAGATCGACACCACGCTGCTGATCCTGCCGGATGCGGTGGCGGACTTCCTCGACTTCAACGACCTGCTGTATTTTGCCGAGCGCCTGCTCGGCAGCCTCGGGCTGGAAGGCACGCTGCAGATCGCCAGCTTCCATCCGCAGTACCAGTTTGCCGGGACCGAGCCGGACGATATCGAGAACTACACCAACCGCGCCCCGTATCCGATCCTGCACCTGCTGCGCGAGGACTCCATCGCCCGCGCGGCGGCGGCGTTCCCGGATGCGGCGGACATCTACGAGCGCAACCAGGCCACCATGCGCCGCCTGGGCCACGAGGGCTGGCAGCGCTGGATGGCGGGCGAGGACGAGCCCGGTAAAGTCTGACTACGCAGCCGACACCGGCGCGGTGAAGAAGCGCTCGCGCATCTCTTCCAGCCCCAGTCTTTCCAGCACCTCTTCCAGCCGCTCGGCCGGGCGGCGGCGCGGCAGGTCCTTGTACTGCGCGATGATCAGCTCGTTCTTCATCGAGTGTTCCCAGCCCACCAGCTCGGTCACGCTGACCTGGTAGCCATGCGCCTCCAGCTGCAGGCAGCGCAGCACATTGGTCACCTGGCTGCCGAACTCGCGCGTGTGCAGCGGGTGGCGCCAGATTTCCGTCAGCGGATTGCCCGCCAGCAGCTTGCCCTTGTGCTTGCGCAGCACGCTGGCCACCTCGGCCTGGCAGCACGGCACCAGCACGATATGGCGGGCCTGCTTGGCCAGCGCAAAGCGGATCGCGTCGTCGGTCGCGGTATTGCACGCATGCAGCGCGGTGACGACGTCGACGGTGGGCGGCAACTGCGGCGAGGTGATCGAATCCGCCACCGACAGGTTCAGGAACGACATCCCAGCAAAGCCCAGCCGCGCAGCCAGCGCCTGCGAGGTCTTCACCAGTTCTTCACGGGTTTCGATGCCGAAGATATGTGAGTCGTCCTGCAGCGCCTTGAAGAACAGGTCGTAGAGGATAAAGCCCAGATACGACTTGCCGGCGCCGTGGTCCACCAGCGTGACGCGGCCGCGCTCGGCCTTGACTTCCTGCAGCAGCGGTTCGATGAACTGGAACAGGTGGTAGACCTGCTTGAGCTTGCGCCGGCTGTCCTGATTCATCTTGCCGTCGCGCGTCAGGATATGGAGTTCCTTGAGCAGTTCGATGGACTGGCCGGGGCGGATTTCGTGGGTATTTGACATGAGGGGGACTGCGCAGGCTGCGGGACGCGGCGCGTCCCGGAATGCCGACAGTTTACCGAAAAGTCCCGCAGGGTCCCCGAGTGACGCTGGCCTCACCGGTGCGGGGCGTGGCGTGATTGGCGCTTCCGCATCGCCGGCACGGGCTCTCGGCGGGCTCGATCGAGCTTGCGAGCTGCTGTCGGATAAATGGTAAAAGTATTAAAACTGCTGCATTGTTACCGCCACGGGATGCCTGCGTTTCTCCGGGCTCCTGGCGCTCGGCTCCGGCAAAAGCGCGGCAAATGGTCAGAAACCGACTGCCTTTGGCCACCAGCGGGCGGCGTGTTGCATCTCGACCAAGGCTGAATTCCGAAATCGGCAATGATCCTGAAACAACATAATTGACACGATTTGTGTCATGAATTCGAAATACGCAAATTTGGCAGACGGGATTGTCGGGATGAGGTGCCGGGCTGGCGGCGCAGGCCCGCGCGGCGGGTCGTCCGGCGGCGCGGCGCGCCGCCGGAACAGTGCCCTCTACTGCAGGGAAGCGCATTTCCCACCAAGAAATGCGAGGACTGAGGAAATGCCGTCGGTGGTGGCGGAGTAAATCATGAACCGCCCTTGCTGGCGGCTTTTAACCAACCCCGTCCTGACCAATTCCTTCAAATGGAATGTTACGGAAGAGGGAGTTAAATCGGAAGATGCGGAGATAATACCTGCCGGTATTCCTTCCGGTCCCGAATCGGCGAGCAGTAAAAATATCCTGAGCCGATTTTCCTGTGCTAACGCCCCCAGTATTTCCACTGCATTCTTTATATCCAGTTCTGCCATTTTTTTGCTTCTTTATTTTATGCCGCGGGCAGCTGGCAGGGGCGGTATGACTGCCCCGGTTCGCCTTGAAGTCCAGCAGGCAGGCCGCATGCGGCCTGCCGCCCGTGGCGCGGCTTGTCATCCGTAAATCAACGCTCAACAGCACCCCATTGCTGGCAATGTGCCGGTTCCGAGAATAGTTCGTATAACCTCCGCCCATTGTGAAGGATTACTTTTTGTTACATTCGGGGGAGTCCCTGGTAGGGTTATTTCAACGCTATTAAAAATATTGAAATTATTCCTCTTCGGCCCTAAGGAACCTTTTGATAGCATGCACGCCGCTGCTGCCGGATAACCGTTCGCATCAGCGTTTTCTTTACATATGGCTTCCATATGAGGCGCCTTTCATATGGCGCAACCGTTTCTGTGCATTCCCATGGAAGGAGTCGTTATGACATTCGCAAATCTGCGCCGCAAGGCGCGTCAGCAAGGTCAGGGCATGACCGAATACATCATCATCGTGGCACTGATCGCCGTGTCCGCGATCGGCGTCTATGCCATGTTCGGCCAGACCATCCGCAACCAGACCGCGGGCCTCGCCCAGGAAATGGCCGGCAAGAACTCGGCGTCCAAGCAGGCCATCAAGCAAGCCGGCAGCGCCGCGGACGATGCCAGCTCCAAGGCCAACCAGGGCAAGGGGCTGAACAACTACAACGTCGGCAACGACACGGGCAAGAACAACTAAGCGGCATCGCCGCCAGTTGCTTGCTGCGCTCCAGCACTCGCGATCCCGGAACATGGGCAAAACAGGTCTTGCGCATCGACGCAGCCGTCCCGGCCAGCGCGGTCAGGCACTCGCCTTCGCGCTGGTGTTCCTCGCCATCGGCGGGCTGGCCCTGTATCTCGCCTTCAATGCGAGCCAGCTGACCAGCGCCAAGACCAAGCTGCAGAACACGGCGGACGCAGCGGCCTATAGCGCCGCGGTGCTGCAGGCGCGCGACTACAACTTTGCCGCCTACGCGAACCGCGCGATGGTGGCCAACCAGGTGGCCGTGGCGCAGGCCGTGAGCCTCAAGTCGTGGATCGACGAGCTGAAGGGCACCTACACGGAAAACACCTGGATCGACACGCTGGTCAAGATCTTCTCCGACGGGCAGTTGCTGTGGACCACGCCCAAGCAACTGGGCAAGGCCGCGATCACGCCGGTGCGATCCGCCCTGAACACGCTGCTGCCGCCGCTGGTGACCGGGCTCGATGACATCATCGCCGCGCTCAGCATGGCGCAGCGCGCCTACCACGCGGGCACCATTGCCGCGGTGCCGCTGGTGACCGACGAAGTCGCCAAGCGCAACCAGCCTGATTCGACGGTCAGTTCCGGCTACTTCTTTGGCCCGCGCTATGGCGTGCAGCTGGCCCGCTGGACCAAGTTCACCACCGTGACCGATCCGCAGAATCCCAAGCAGGGTTCGGCCACCGGCAAGGACCGCTTTGCCGACGTCACCACCGACGGCACCACGCTCGACGGCTTTCTGAAGGACCGCGGCTCGCCGCGCTCGCCGACGGCGGTCCCGACTGCCTACAAGGGCTGCAAGGGCGCGGTGGTGGCCATCATGGTGACCGTCGTCACGCATGACGGCGGCACGCATCTGCGCCGCGACAAGAAGGGCTGGGAAGCCCTCGATGCCTCGCAGGCCAACGGCACGCTTGCCTGTGTCTGGGCCACGCCGGCCGGCCCGGTCGGGTTTGCGATTCCCACGGTGTCCAGTGTCGGGCGCGGCGGCGCGGCCAATGGCCCGGGCGGGCGCTATTCGGGCCGCTCCGGCTACGGTGGCTACAGCAATTTCGGCGGTTCGCTGCTGAACCCGCTGACGCTGATCGCCGCGCAGATGCAGTACTCGTCGGGCCCGGGCAAGACCCTGCACAACAAGCCCGCGGGGCTGCAGGAGTACGCCGACCTGAGCAACCAGCCCAAGCCCGGCACCGGGCCCGTGGACGATTTCAACCGCGCGCCCTCGATCACGATCGAGGCGCAGCGCCAGGACACTTCAGTCGTCACCAGCTCGCGCGTGCTGCCGGGCGGCGATCGCCTGACGCTGGACGGGCGCATGGCCGGCGGCATGATGCGCGCGCTTGCCAGCGGCAGCGCGTACTTTATCCGCCCGACCGACAGCGGCGGCATGGCGGGCGCGCTGCGCAGCGCGGCGGGGTGGCGGCGCGCCGATTCGCGCATCGAATACCCGAGCCTCTTCAATCCGTACTGGCAGGCATCGCTGACGCAGACCAGCGATCTCGAACGCGTTGCCGCGATCGCGGCACAGGGCAACTGAGGGAACGGACATGCGCATGCGCAGGCCAGCCAGGCCGAACCGGGCAGCCGGACAGGCAATGATCGAATTCGTGATCGCCGCGATGACGGTGCTTGGCGTGCTGTTTCTCGGCATGGCGATGCTGGGCAAGTTCAGCGACGTGCGCAACAAGGCGCTGATGGCCTCGCGCTATGCCGGCTGGGAGCGCACGGTCTGGACCGTCGACCCGGGCTGGCGCGCGTCGCACGGCAGCTTCGCCAGCAAGGGCGACGAAGAGATCCGCAGCGAATTCGTGCAGCGCGTGCTGGGGCACGACCAGGCCGCGCTGGCGTCGAGCGACCGCACGGCGCGCCGCCTGCCCGGCGGCATGGCGCCGATGTGGAAAGACCATGCCGGCGTCGACATGCTGCGCAACTATGCCGACGTGACCCTGGGCAGCGGCGTCGACGAAACCCCGGCAGCCACGCTCAAGCCGATCACGGCTGCCATGGGTGCTGCCAACGCGGTCAACGCCGGCTTCGACCTGGCCACGCGCAACCTCTACCGGGCCGAGGTGGGGTTGTCCGTCGCCGGCGACAACGCGGCCCTGCGCGCGCTGTGGCCGGGCTGGACCGGCTTCGGCATGCAGGATCACACCGTGCTGCTGACCAACGCCTGGACGCCCGAGGGGCGCAACGGCACGCTCGCCGTGATCAAGGAAGCGGTGCCCACCAGCAAGGGCGGCGTGATCGACACCGCGCTGACCGTCGGGCTGGCCGCCTTCGGGCCGGAAATCCTGAAACTGGACCTGGGCCGCATCCAGCCCGACGTGGTCCCCGCCGACCGCCTGGGGAGCCGCTGAGATGAGAGCCTGCATGCATGGCGTGCTGATGCGCTGCCTGGCCGCGCTGCTGCCGGCCGCGCTCGCCTGGTCCGCGGCGGCAGCGACCGCGACGGACTGCACGCGGCAGCCGGTTGCGCCTGCCAGGGCGCATGCGGTCGGCACCGACATGGTGGTCAACGGCCTGCCCACGCGGGTGCTGACGATGGAGTTCGCCGGCACCGCCGAAGCGGTCTCGGACGCGTGGCGCCAGTACTGGACGCGCGAAGGCGTGCCGGCGCGCGGGCAGCGCGCCGGCGGCCAGTACGTGCTGAGCGCGATCGACGGGCTTTGCCACTATGTGCTGTCGCTGGAGCCCAGGCCCGCGCCGGGCGGGCATGTGGCGGGCATCTTCTCGGTCAGCAAGCTGGTGCCGGTGGCGTCCGGCACCGGGCTGGGCGACCTGGGCCTGCCGCCCGGCGCCAAGGTCCTGTCGGATGTCCAGAGCACGGACCGCGGCCAGCGCGGGCGCACCCTGGTGGTCCGGCTGCCCGGCAACGCGCAGGCGGCGCGGCAGCGCGCCGCCGAGCGGCTGGCGGCGCAGGGCTGGAGTTCGGTGGTGCAGATGCCCGCGCCCGTGGCCGACGGTTCGGGCCGCATCGAGGGCCTCACGCTGGCCATGCAGCGGCAGCAGGAACGCATGGATGCCACCTTTGTCGACCGCGCCGGCCAGACCGACGCGGTGATCACCGTGGCACGGCCGGAGTAGCGCGATGGCAATCCGTAGCAGGCGCCAGCGCGGGCAGGCCGCGTTCGAATACATCGTCATCACGCTGCTGGTCGTTGCCGTGCTGGTCGCCGGCGGCGACAACTCGGTCATCAGCATGCTGGCCGCGGCGTTCAGGTCCTTCTTTCAGGCGTACAGCTTTTCCCTGTCACTTCCCTGACGCACCGCCACCAGGCGGCGTCTGGCCATTGCAAGCACATTCATGCTGAAGAAAATCAAGATTCATTCAATTATCGGGAATCCCTGGGTCGTCCTTGTCATCGCCGTGCTGGTCGCCGGCCTGCTGACACTGTGGATCTACCGCTTCCTGAGCGGGCGCGAAGCGGCACTGAAAGAGCAGCTGGCCGCACAGCTGAACGAGGGCCGCCGCGTGGCCGTCATGGTGCCGGTGCGCAATGCCGCGCCGGGCACGGTGATCGACGGCAATGGCTTCGCGGCGCGGGAGATTCCGGCCGACCTGGTCTACGAAGACATGATCCTGGCGAGCAGCTTCGACAAGGTGGCGAACCTGCGCCTGGTGCGCCAGGTGCGGCAGGGCCAGCCGGTGCGGCGTGCCGACGTGGAAGCGCTGCAGTCGCGCGATTTCTCCGACCTGCTCAAGCCCGGCAAGCGCGCCTTCACCATCGAGGTCGACATGGTCAACTCGACGGCCAAGATGCTCAAGCCTGGCAACCATGTCGACCTGTTCCTGATCAGCTCCACCTCGCCCACCGCGGCAGGCACCGACAAGCAGACCGCGCGGCTGCTGATGTCGGACATGCTGGTGCTGGCCACCGGCCAGGACGTGCGCCCGCGCGACTATGGCGAAGCCATGGCGGCGCAGGCCGCGGAAGGCGCGGAGGGCGTGGACACCAACCCGGATTACGACAGCCTCACGCTGATGGTGTCGCCCGAACAGGCGGCGCGGCTGGCGCTGGCGCAGAAGGTCGGCAGCCTGCGCGCGGTGCTGCGCAATGCGGCCGACAAGACCGCGACCCCGCAGATCGCGGTCAGCGAGCACGCGCTCTTCGCCGGTGGCGACGAAGCGGCCATCGAATACATCGTCGGTGGCCGTTCCGCGGGCGCCAACATGATCTCCAAGCTGCCTACCGCGCAGGACATCGGCAACGCCATTTCTTCGGCGCTGGCCAATGGCGGATCCATGGGCGGTTCCGCGGGCGGCATCGCCCAGGCCCAGCAGGGCGCCGTTGCCAACGCCGCCAACGCCATGGCGGGCCGGCCGGCCTCGCGTTGAGCGCGGCGGCCGCACGACATCGGATTATCCAGAACACCAACTGACGGAACACGCAATGGATGGGTCTTTCGCGCAGCGCGGCGGCATCGCCGGGCGCCTGCAGGCGGTCACGGTACACAGAGCACCGGACGGGAAAACGGGTAAGGGGGCGCGCCATGCGGTGCGCGGGGGTATGGCAGCACTGGCGGCAGCCGCGTTGGCCTCGGGAGCCTGGGCCGCCGAGCCCGTGACCACCGCGGCCCGCACAGGCGCGCAGCCGCCGTCGTACGAGCTGCCGGCGCGCTTTGGTGCGATCGAGCTGTTCAAGGGCGAGGTGCGCGCGCTCGAGGTGCCGGGCACCATCAAGCGCGTGGCCATCGGCAACGGCGCGCTGGTCAGCAGCACCGTGGTCGACGGCCGCCTGCTGCTGCTGGCAGAGGAGATCGGCACCACCAGCCTGATCGTCTGGAACGAGCGCGGCGTGGCGCTGCAGGGCAAGCTGCGCGTGGCGCCGGCCGATACCGCCGACGTGGCCCAGCGCCTGCGGGCGTCGCTGGGCAGCGTGCGCGGCCTGAAGATCGAGGTGGTCGGCCCCAGCGTGGTGCTGTCGGGCATCGTCGATCCGCAGATGGTGCCGCTGATCAAGACCGCCACCTCGGGCCTGGACAGCGTGGTCAACCTGGTGCGCGCCGACGAGGGCGACGCCCTGAAGAAGACCGTGCACTTCAAGGTGCACATCATGGAGATCACCCGGCGCGGCATGGAGAAGCTGGGCATTGCCTGGCAGCAGAGCTTCAACGGGCCGCAGATCGCGTTCGCGGGCAATCCGGTGCACACCGGGCGCTATCGCACGCTGCCGTCCACCGATGCGGCCACCTTCACCGATACCCCGAGCCAGGTTGCCGGCGCCGCCAGCGGTTTCTATCTCGGCATTGCCACGACCATCTTCTCGCGCATCAACCTGGCCATCTCCGATGGCGATGCCTACGTGCTCGCCGCGCCGGAGCTCAACAGCAAGAGCGGCGGGCTGGCCACCTTCCTGGCCGGCGGCGAAGTGCCGATTCCCAAGGCCGGCGCGTTCGGCACCACCGACGTCGACTACAAGCCGTACGGCATCAAGCTCAACATCCGCCCGGCGGTGAACGTCGACAACGTCATCTCGACCACGCTGGAAACCGAGATCAGCCAGATCGACCCGTCGGTATCGTTCGGCGGCTTCCCGGCGTTCCTGACGCGCCGCACCACCTCCGAGACCTCGATCCGCGCGGGCGAAACGCTGGCGATCTCGGGGCTGGTCAATGCCGACGCGTCCAAGGCCGTCGACAAGGTGCCGCTGCTGGGCAGCATTCCCATCCTCGGGCGATTGTTCCGTTCCGACGAATTCCGCAACAACAAGAGCGACCTGGTGATCTTTGTCACCCCGGTCGTCTATGACCCGGCCAGCCCGGAAAACGCCGCGCTGCTGCAGCGTGGTGCGGATGTCGATGCCAACTACCGCCACCGCTTCGGCGAGCCGAGCCCGCTGCCCGCTGCGAATGCCGTGCGCGAGCAGGAAGTGATGGAGCAGAAGCGGCCGCCGCTGCCGCCGCCCGGCGTCGACCCGATGAACGGAGGCTGATCCGGCCATGCTCAATATCCGCCTGCAGCAGCGCAATGGCAGCGCCGAGGTGATCCATGTGAAGGGGCCGGGCTGCACCATCGGCAAGGATCCCGGCTGCGACGTCGTCCTCAAGGGCCTGCTGATCGGCAAGGTCCACGCCCGCATCGAAGGACACAACGGCGGCTGGTATATCGAGGATCAGGGCGGCATTGCCTCGACGCTGATCAACGGCGACCCGATCACGCGCTATGGCCCGCTGGCCGCGGCCGACCAGATCGAGATCGGCGGCTTCGTGCTGTCGGTCGTGGCCGAGCCGGGGCGTGCGGGAGCGGGCGTGGCGGCGCAGCCATCGCCGCTGCAGCACCACGCCCAACCACCACAGGATGCCGTGGCGCCTCAACCGGCGGTGCCGGTGCCCATGCCTGTGCCGCCTCCGTCGCCGCCGCGGGAGGCGGTGACCCTGTCGCCATCGCCCCAGGCAAGCGAGCCGGTGCCGCGCGAAGCCGTGCCCGCACCCAGGCCGCCGGCACCTGCGCCGAAGCCAGCGCCGGTGGCCGCCAAACCTGCGCCGGCGGCGCCGCTCGACGAGGCCTTGCGCGCGCCCATCAACTCGCCGCGCGGCGTGGAACTGCGCAAGCAGGCGCACCAGCGCCTGATCGCTGCGCTCGACCTGCGCCGCGTCAACGTCGCGCGCATGGCCGAGGACGAGCTATGCGAACTGGTCGGCTCGCTGCTCGACGACATCCTCAAGGAGAGCGTGTTCCGCAGTCAGGAGATCCCGCTGGACGCGCTCAAGCAGAGCGTCTTCGACGAAGTGATCGGGCTGGGTCCGCTCGAAGAGCTGCTGGACGATGACGCGGTCTCGGAAATCATGGTCAACTGCCATGACGAGATCTTTGTCGAGCGCGCCGGCAGGCTGACGCGTTCGCCGGTGATCTTTACCGACGACCGCGCCGTGCTGGGCGCCATCGAGCGCATCGTCGCGCCGCTGGGACGGCGCATCGATGAAAGCTCGCCGATGGTCGATGCGCGCCTGCCCGATGGCTCGCGCGTGAACGCGGTGATCCCGCCGCTCGCCCTCAAGGGGCCGAACATCACCATCCGGAAGTTCTCGCGCAAGAAGCTCAGGGGCGAAGACCTGGTCGGCTTCGGCTCGCTGTCGCCCGAGATGCTGGAGTTCCTGCGCACCGCCGTGGAGCGGCGCGCCAATATCGTGATCTCCGGCGGCACGGGCTCGGGCAAGACCACGCTGCTGAACGTGCTGTCTAGCTTCATCCCGGATGACGAACGCATCGTCACGGTCGAGGATGCTGCCGAACTGCAGCTGTCGCAGCCCAACCTGGTGTCGCTGGAGGCGCGGCCGCCCAATATGGAAGGCAAGGGCGCGGTGACGATCCGCGACCTGGTCAAGAACTGCCTGCGCATGCGCCCGGACCGCATCGTCGTCGGCGAATGCCGCGGCGGGGAAGCGCTGGACATGCTGCAGGCCATGAATACCGGCCATGACGGCTCGCTGACCACGGCCCACGCCAACTCGCCGCGGGACTGCCTGTCGCGTCTCGAGGTGATGACGCTGATGGCGGGGCTGGACCTGCCGGTGCAGGCCATTCGCGAACAGGTCTGCTCGGCGGTCGACGTGATCGTGCAGCAGACGCGCTTCTCCTGCGGTTCGCGCCGCGTGACGCATATCACCGAGGTCAGCGGCATGGAAACGGGCGTGGTGCAGCTGCAGGACGTGTTCATGTTCCGCGAGGAAGGCTACGGTGCCGACGGCAAGGTCAAGGGGCGCTATGTCGCCACCTCGTATATCCCGGATTTCTACCAGGACCTGATCCGTCGCGGCATCCAGGTCAATACGGGCATCTTCACCGCCCGCGACGAGTAAGGAGGCCATATGAACCTTGCCCTGGTGCTGTGCGGCGCCTTCCTGATGACTGTGCTGATTGCGTGGGCCGTGCTGTCGCAGGGCAAGCGCTGGTTCGTGCGGCACACGCAGACGCTGGCGACCGAGGTCGAGGCCTCGCTGGCCGATCTCTTCATCTTCATCAACATGCGGCAGGTGGCCGGCATCTCGGTGGTGGCGGTATTCGCGCTGCCGCTGCTGACCTGGCTGGTGTCGCAGAACGTGTTCTTCGCGATGCTCAGCATTCCGGTGAGCCTGCTGCTGCCGCGCGCGCTGGTGAAGAAGATGCAGCGCAAGCGCCTGATGGCCATCGAAGACCAGATGCCGGATGCGCTGCTGATGATGTCGAGCGCGCTGCGCGCCGGCGCCAGCTTCCCGATGGCGCTGGAAAGCGTGGTGGCCGAGTCGCGCCCGCCGATCTCGCAGGAGTTCGACCTGCTGATGCGCGAAGTCCGGCTTGGCGTGGACCTGATGGATGCGCTGCGCAATATGGAGAAACGCATCCCGGTGCCCGACTTCCTGATGGTGACCGCGGCCATCACGATCTCGCGCGAGGTGGGCGGCAACCTGGCCGAGACGCTGGAGTCGGTGGCGCGCACGCTGCGCGAGAAGCACCAGATGGAAGGCAAGATCCGCGCGCTGACCGCGCAGGGCAAGATGCAGGGCCTGGTGATGACGGGCTTGCCGCTGTTCCTGATCGTGGTGCTGAACCACATGGAGCCGGTGGCGATGGCGCCGCTGTTCAATTCGCCGATCGGCTGGGGCACGCTGTCCGTGATCGCGGTGATGGAGCTGCTTGGCTACAAGGCGATCAGCAAGATCACCCATATCGATGTCTGACCGGGGCCGACCATGATGCTTGTTGTTGCCTTCGCCCTCGCCGCCGGCCTGGTCGGCGTGCTCGCCGCCACCACCATGGCCATGCGCCGCCTCACCGTGGCCGTGCCCGACGAGGCGCGCGACTACCTCGACCCGCTGCCGCCGTCGCTGCGCGCGGTCTGGCCGGTGGTGCGCTTCTTCGACCACCATTTCGTCTGGATCACGCCGAAGTCGCTGCGCGCCGCGGTGGACGAGCAGTTGCGCCTGACGGGCATGTCGTTCCTGATGACGGCGCGCCAGTTCCTGTCGCTGTCGATCGTTTCGGCGCTGGCGTTCTGCCTGCTGGCGGGCATAGCCATGCTGGGGCTGGACGTGTTCTCGCCGCTGCTGTTGCTTGCCGCCGGCGCGCTGGGCTTCTTCTATCCGCGCATCTGGCTACGCGACGTGCGCAAGCGCAACCTGCTGCAGATCACGCGCCACCTGCCGGTGTTTCTGGATTTCCTGACACTGAGCGTGGAGGCCGGCCTGAACATCAACGGCGCACTGCTGCAGGCGGTGGAGAAGGGGCCTGAGGGCCCGCTGCGGCGCGAGTTCGAGCACGTGCTGCGCGACCTGAAGTCGGGCCTGAGCCGCGCCGATGCGCTGCGCCGCATGGATGACCGCCTGCGCGTGAAGGAGGTCACCAATTTCGTCGGTGCCGTGATCCAGGCGGAGCGCATGGGCTCGGGGCTGGCCGCCACGCTGCGCTTCCAGTCGGAGCAGCGGCGCACCGAGCGCTTCCAGCGCGCGGAGAAGCAGGCCATGGAAGCGCCGGTCAAGCTGATCTTTCCGCTGGTGGTGTTTATCTTCCCGGTCACCTTTATCGTGCTTGGCTTCCCGATCGTGATGAAATTCATGCAGGAAGGGCTGCTGTGAGGCAGGCGCGCCTCTACCTGCGGGCCAGCCACGGCACGCTCGACACCGGCGTGCGGGTGTCGGTGGCGGCCACTGCGCGCGAACGCATGACGGGGCTGCTCAGCCGCGATTCGATGGCACCGGACGAAGCCTTGCTGCTGTCTCCCTGCGGCGCCGTCCACACCTTTGGCATGCGCATGGCGATCGACGTGGTGTTTCTCGACAAGCGGCAGCGCGTGCTGGCGGTGCACCCGAGCGTGGGGCGCCAGCGCGTGCGTGCCCACTGGCGCGCGTGCCAGACGCTTGAGCTCGGCGCGGGGCGCGCGGCGGCATTGGCGATTGCGCCGGGCCAGACCCTGGAAATGCGGGAGGAGGGGCCATGACGCACCAGCAAAAGCACGCGGCGCGGCGCGGGGCACGGGGACAGTCCGCGGTGGAATTCCTGATCATCGCGCCGGCGCTGCTGCTGCTGTGCCTGGGCGTGATCCAGTTCGGGCTGCTGTACCAGGCCAAGGCCACGCTCGACCACGCCGCCTTGCAGGCCGCGCGCGAAGGCGCCGTCGACCACGGGCGGCTGGCCAGCATGCGCAAGGGGCTGGCGCTGGGGCTGACGCCGCTGTTCGTGCGCTCCGCCGACCGTACCGCGCATGCCACCGGCTATGCCAAGGCCCAGTTCGAAGCCCGCACCCAGGCCAGGATCGACGTGCTGAACCCGACGCCGGCGGCGCTGCAGGATTTCGGGCGAAGCGGCTACTACGCCGGCAAGACCACGCGGGAGATCCCCAACGACAGCCTGATGTACCGCGCCACCAGCGCGGGGCCGTCTTCTGGCGTCAATATCCAGGACGCCAACCTGCTGAAGATCCGGGTCACGTACTGCTATGAAATGTTCGTGCCGTTTGCCGACCGCACCATCTACTCGCTGGTCAACGGCATCCGGAATTTTGTTGCAACCGGTTCGTACGGCGGCATGGAGGTCCCGACCACGCCCAATTTCTGCACCGGACGGGCCACGCTGGCGTCGGAATGGCGCATCCCGCTCGAGTCCGAGGCGATCGTGCGGATGCAATCGCCGTATCGCGGCAACTGATGCTTCCGCAGCCGCCGTTTTTGTAAGTATTTGTGAAAATTTGCCGGGATAGGCCCGAAGACACCGATGCCAGAATCGACAAGGTCGACAAAATTGCCGAAGCGGGGTTGTTTGGCGTTGCTGTTGTTGTGTAACCTCGGGTTCGTGCCGCGACCGGCGCTGGCGGCGATGGAGGTTTCTCGCTCCGAAGGCGTGCAGATCATCACCACGCGGCGTGCGCCGCCGGCGGTGAGCGGCGCCGTGCCGGCGTCGGCAGCGCGGGCTCCGGCGGCTTCCGCGCCCCAGGCAGCGGCACCGTCCGCACGCGGCAACGCGCCCGACCAGGCGCAGGCCGCCGTCGCGGGCGCCGCGCAGGCGGCGATTCCGAGCGTGGCGGCCAGCGATGAGCGCGAGCTGGTCAAGCGTGCGCTGGCCGAAGAGCAGCGCGGCATGAACGAGGCGATCGCGAACTACGCGCGCGCCAGCAAGGCCGGAGCCAGCCCGGAAACACTGGCGCCGCTGGAGCGCGAAGTCCGCGCGCGGCTGCAGAAGATCGACATGCTGATGCGCGCCCCGCATTGAGGCGCGCACCGGACCGGCCGGCATCACAAAAAGAAGAAGGGGAAGTACCTTGAAGGGAATGACGTTTGGACTGACGACCCGCAAGGCCGCTATCGGCCTGGGCGTCGTGGCCCTGCTGGCCTTGGCGGGCTGCAAGAAGAAGCCTGCTGACAGCGCCGCTGCGCAAGGCGATGCGCAGCCCGCGCCTGCAGCGGCATCGGCCCAGCCCGTGGCAACGGCGCCGGCAACGCCCGCGCAAACCAACGTTGCCGGCCTGTGGTCCGGCGCGTTCGTGGTCAACCGCGACAAGGAAGACCGCTCGTGGTATCCGCTGCTCAATGAGATTCCGGACCATGCCGGCTTTATGCGCAACGGCAGCCGGCAGGAGCTGGTGATTGCGCTGGCGCAGGCCTCGTCCGTCGACGTGCTGCGCTTCCGCGGCCTGTCCGATGCCGGGGCGCGCAGCAATGCGCGCCATGCCCGCGTCGAAGCCTCGGCCGGCGGCACGCAAGGCCCCTGGACCGTGATCTACGATGCGGACCTGCCGGGGCAGGATGGCTACGATACCCGCGTGCCGCTGGCCCAGCCCGTCAAGGCCGGGGCCCTGCGCCTGACGCTTACCGGCAACCGCTGGCCGGGCGACCAGGACGAGGGCCAGATCGGCCTGCAGCAGTTCATGGCCTACGGCAAGCCCGAGGCCGTGGCCGACAAGGTGCGCCAGGTGGGCGGCATCTACCAGTTCCCGGTGGAATTCGGTTCGTCCGGCTACGTGCTGCTGCACCAGGACGGCGCTGCGGTGGAAGGCTGCTACGTGGAAGGCGACTACAGCAACAAGCAGATGAAGATCACGCAGGTGCTGGGAACGATTTCCGGCGGGCTGGAAAATGGCGCCCTGCTGGCTTTCCGGCGCACCACCGAGGGCGCGCCTGAGAAGGGCGCCATGGCCTTCAGCCCGGACGGCAGCCATGCCTACGCGGCGCTGGTGAAGGGCGATGCCCGCACCTTCGACAGCGTGCGCGAGGCCGGCGGCTGGCGCCTGGCGGACACGGCGCCGCCGTGCTTCCCGAAGGCCGAGGCCGCCCCCGATCCCATCGGCCAGGCGCTGGAAGGCGCGGGCCGCGTGCAGCTCTACGGCGTCAACTTCGAAACCGATTCCGATGTGCTGAGCGCGGCGGCCCGGCCGCTGCTGGACCGTGCCGCCAAGGCGGTGCTGGCGCACCCCGACTGGCGCCTGCGCGTCGAGGGGCATACCGACAGCACCGGCGGCGACGCGCGCAACCAGCCGCTGTCCGAGCGCCGCGCCGCCGCCGTCAAGCGCTACCTGGAAAGCGCTGGCGTGCCCGCCGACCGCCTCGATGCCAAGGGCTATGGCGCCACCCATGCGCTGATGCCCAACGACACGCCGTTCGGCCGCGCGCAGAACCGCCGCGTGGAGCTGGCCAAGCAGTGATGCCTGCGCTTGTGGCCGCGCCGGCGCGCGGTGTGGTGGCGGCAATGCTGCTGGCGGGCGCGGTGCCGGCCGGCGCCGAGATCGTGATGCATGCCGACCGCGGCAGCGGCGTGACCTTCCTCACGTCGCGCAGCGCCGCGCCGGCACGGCTGGCGTCCACCGCGGCGCCCGCGGCATTGCCAGCGCGGGCGTTTATCGGGCTGCCAACGCTGGCGGCGGCAAAGGCCGCGGTCGTCAGCGCCAAGTCCCCACCCTCTGAGCTGGTTGCCCTCGCGCACCGCGCGGCGCAGGCCGCGGCGGTGGACCCGCATCTGCTGATGGCCATGGTGGAGGTGGAGTCGGGCTGGAACCCGCAAGCCACCTCCGTCAAGGGCGCCATCGGCCTGACGCAGCTGATGCCGGCCACGGCTCGCATGCTGGGCGTGACCGATGCCTATGATCCAGCCCAGAACCTGCAGGCCGGTGCGTCCTACCTGGGCGGCCTGCTGTCGCGCTTCAACGGCGACACCAGCCTGGCCCTGGCCGCCTACAACGCGGGCGAAGGCGCGGTGCTGCGCCACGGGTCGCGCATCCCTCCGTTTGCCGAGACCCAGGCCTACGTGCCGCAGGTGCTGGGCCGCTATGCGCGCTTGCGCGGCGGCCAGGACGGCAGCACCGCGGCGCCCTTGCGCCAGCCGGCGTCGCCGGCGCAGCACGGCGGCCTTGCCATTGTCTCGTATCAGAACCCCCCGCCTCCGCGGTGAAGAAAAAGGAGAAGTCATGAAGTCGTACTGGATTCCGCGTGCCTGCCTGCCGGTCATGCTGGCGCTGGCTGCTGCCGGCTGTGGCAAGGAAGAAGGGCGTTCCGCCGCGGCCAGCGATGCCTTGCCGAAGGCTTGCCAGGAAGCCGAGGCCGCGCAGCGCGCCTGCACCGAGAACATGGCGGCCAAGCTCGACAAGTCGGGGCAGGCCGCGGCCGCCCAGACCCTGCGCGACGGGCTGCCCGGCGAGCTGGAATCGATCCGCACGCGCTGGGCCGGCGTCTCCGACAAGGATGGCCTGGCGCAGTCCTGTGCGACGGTGCGCGACAGCTTCCGCGACATGCCGCAATGCAAGGACTGACTGCCGGTGCTTTGCTGAACTGACCAATGGAGAGGCGACAGATGCCGAAGAATTCCGACCGCGCTGGCGCGCGTCAATCCCTGGACCGCCGCACGGCGCTTGGCGCAAGCGTGGCCCTCGCTGCGCTGCTGCTGCCGGCAGCCGCAGCGGCCGGCGTCTGCGATGCGCCGTGGATGCACGACGGCGGCGAGATCCGCATGACCATGCAGGGCGGTGCGCCGGGCACGGCGACCATGTCCGTGTCCGGCGTGCGCAAGTCGGGCAAGGGCCAGTGCAATGCCAATATCAGCGTCGTGTCGAAGGTGGCCGCGGCCGGCTCGGGCAACGAGACGCGGCTGGACTACACCATGGCGGTGATCGAAGACCGCCTGACCATCTCGCGCGGCGGCGCGCCGGGCAAGGTCGAGGGCAAGAGCGCCGCCGGCACGGCATCAGGCATGCTCGACAGCAGCGCGGTCGGCACGCTGGCCTACGGCGGCGTCATTGAAGCGGAAGGGCAGCGGCTGCCGGGCGAGTCGCAGACGGTGCGCATGGACCTGCAGATGACCGCCGCCGGCCAGAGTGCCGGCCAGGCCAGGATCCCGTCCGCCAAGGTCACCATCGGCGGCAAGGTCGTCGGCAAGCGCGCGACCATCCCCACCCGCCTCGGCCAGAAATCCTGCTGGCCGGTCCGCTACGAGCGCAGCACGACCATGGCGCCGGTCACGGTGGCGGGCCACACCGTGTCGGTGCCGCCGGCGAGCGCCAGCGTTACGGACTGGTACTGCCCCGACATGGGCCTGGTCATGAAGCAGGAGGTCGTGCAGAGCGGCCAGACCGGTACCATCGAGGTGGTCTCGGTCAAATAGCCCGGACATCGTCCGGATCGTCCCCCCAGGCGCTTGTCCACGAAGGCGATGGCAGCCCCGCCGACGCGGCAAGGTGTGCGCTAAAGTTCTCTGCGCTGCTGCCGTTGGTTTATGGATCGATAACAAGCGGAGCGCCGGCACCCGCCGCGCGGCTGCACAAGACGATTCAGGGGACGCATGACGCATGAGTCGGGTTTGCGCCTGGAGCTTGCCGAGCCAGGCGAGCAGGTGCATGCGCGCTACACGCCGCAGCCAGGCAGGCTGCCGCCGGACCAGGCCAGCCTGCGCCAATGCCTGGACAGCCTGGGCTGGGCCGGGGCGCGGCTGGATGCGCGCGCGATGGCGCAGTTCCTGGCGCAATGCCAGCGCGCCGAGCATGAGATCGATGCCACCATCGGTGCGCTGATCGACGGCGCGTTCGAGCTCGACATCACCGCCGACGGCCTGGCAGTGCGGCTGACGCTGCTGCCAGCTGAAGGCGGCCGCCCGGTCGGCGCCGAGGACATCCGCCGTGCCGCGGCGGCGCGCGGCGTGGTGGCGCCGATCCAGACCCTGGCACTGGACGCCGCGCTGGCCGAAGGCCGTTGCGAGCTGCGCACCATTGCTGCCGGCGTCGCGCCGCGCCAGGGTGAGCCGGCGCGCTTCATCAACCTGCTCGAACCGCGCAAGCCGGCGCAGCCTGACGACGAGGCCGGCAAGGTCGACCTGCGCGACCTGGGCAATCTGCTGCTGGTCAGCCCCGGCACGCCGCTGATGCGGCGCGTTCCGGCGGTGCGCGGCAATGACGGCGTCGACGTATTTGGCAAGCCCGTCGCCGCCGATCCGGTCGATGATCCGCCCTTTGCCGAAGGCCTGACCGGCGCTGCCGCCGATGCCGACGATGCGGAGCTGCTGCGCGCGGTGATCGCCGGATCTCCGGTGGTTGGCGTGCACGGCATCTCGGTCAGCCCCGTGGTGCAGGTGGAATCGGTCGACCTGCACTCGGGCAACGTGGCGTTCGACGGCACGCTGCGCGTGTCGGGCGACATCCGCACCGGCATGTCGGTCAACGTCAGCGGCGACGTGGTGGTCGAGGGCACCATCGAAGCCGCCAATGTCGAGGCCGGCGGCAATGTCATCGTCAAGGGCGGCATCATCGGCAAGGCCGACACCGGCCGCGCCGAAGGCGGCATCAGCCGCGCCAGCGTGCGCTGCAAGGGCGCGGTGAAGGCGCGCTTTATCGAGAACGCCGTGGTCGAGGCCGGCACCGAGGTCAACGTCGAAAGCGGCATCCGGCAGAGCGATGTTGCTGCCGGCGAGCGCATCGTGGTGGGCGGCACCGGCGCGCAGGGCAGCATCAGCGGCGGCCGCAGCCGTGCCTTGCTGGCGGTGCGCGCCGCGGTGCTGGGCGCGCCGGCCGGCACCGCCACCAGCATCCAGGTCGGCCTGAATCCATTTGCCGACGCACAGCGCGCCGCGCTGGAAGCCGAGCGCCGCCGCATGCTGGCAGAGCAGAACAAGGTCAGGCAGCTGGTGGATTTCTTTGCCAAGCATCCCGAGAAGGCCGTGGGCGACCTGCGCGAACAGGCACGCGCGACACTGTTCAAGCTGTCGCGCGACCTGTTCGAGCTGGAGGCCAGCCTGGCCGAGCTGGGGCAGCAGATGCAGCCGGCCGCCGAGGCCGTGATCGACGCCGCGCGCCGCATCCATGGCGGCGTCACGCTGCAGGTAGGCAGCCGCGTGCTCAAAGTGATGGAAGACAAGCCTGGCGGCCAGATCCGCCTGGTCGACGACCGCATCGCTGTCAGCTGAACGCGCGCTGTTATCCGCGGGGATTTGTACTATGCTGCAGTTATGTCCTGGGGTGCCGCAGGATGGGCGAGTGAGCTAGAGTCGGGCAGTGAATGAAGAAGCGGATCAGCACTCTGCGGAAGCGTTACACGGAACCAACTCACGTGGCACTGGAATAACTGGAAGGCCAGCCATCAAGGCTGGCCTTTCTGCTTTCCGGGACGGCTGCCGGGCGAACTACACTGAAGGTGCAACCATTATCCAAAGGAGGTTGCGATGGCCGCCACCTTGATTACCGCGCTGGTCCTGATCGCCCTTGTTTCGTGCGCCGCATTTACCATCTGGATGTTGCGGGAAAAGAACCCGACGCTGCTGCAGCAGCAGGAGCAGTCGGTGCGCACCTGGTTTGACCACATGATCCATCGCCACTGACGCGTGGCGATTGGCTTTCGGGCAGCCCGCCGCAACGGCGGGCTTTTTCATGGGCTGAGGCTCAAGCCGCCCACAAGCGCAGTTCGTGCAAGCCGCTGCGCTCCACCCGGGTGCCGAGTGCCCGTCCCTCGTCTTCGAACATGGCCTGCAGCCACGCCATATCCACTTCGCGCGCATAGGCCAGCCGGAAATGGCTGCGCCGCAACGGCACCAGCCGCAGGTCGGCGCTGCCGCCGGCATCGAAGCTGACAAAGACCATCAGCGCCAGGTCCGGCCGGTAGGCGTTGTAGCCGCCGATGCCTTCGTAGTCGTTGATGAAATCGCCGCAGCCGTACAGGATCGGCTTGCCGGCATGCAGCTCAATCCCGAGCGGATGATGCGAGGAATGCCCGTGCACGATGTCGATTTCGCCGCCCTCCACCAGCGCGCGGGCGAAGGCGCGTTGCGCGGGGTCGATGTGGTAGCCCCAGTTCGGGCCCCAGTGGATCGATACCACCACGATGTCGCCGGCACGCCTGAACTTGCGCACCTGCGCGGCAATGCGTTCGCGCGATGCCACCGACCAGTCTTCCAGCAGGTTCACGCCGGAATGTCCGGCGCTGGCGCGCCAGGCCGCGGGGGTGCCGGCATTTTCCATGGCGAGGGCCAGCACCAGCACGCGGCCGCCGCCGGGCCGCTGCAGCAGTGCGGCGTGCGCCGCGCTTGCCTCGTCGGGGCCGGCGCCGGCATGCGCGATATGCGCGCCGTCCAGCGCTGCCAGCGTATCCGTCAGGCCCGCGCGTCCCCAGTCCATCACATGGTTGTTGGCCAGCACTGCGCAGTCGATGCCGGCGGCCTGCAGGCAGGCGACATTGTCCGGATGCATGCGATAGTGCACCGCCTTGCCGGGCCAGACATCGTCGCTGGTGGTGACGGCGGTTTCCAGGTTGACGATGCGCGGCCGCGCAGCGCGGCTTTCCAGTTCCGCCAGGGCATCGCCCCAGGGGTACTCCGGGGCGGCGGGGCGTGCGATCGGGCCGGCCTTGTGCTCGGCCAGGCGCACGTAGTCGAGCGCCGAATGCACATACGATTCATGCAGCAGCGGCTGGCTGGGATGCGCGAGGATCTGGTCGATGCCGCGCCCGGTCATCACGTCGCCGCACAGGAACAGGGGAGGGTGGCTGGCTGTGTTCATGGTGCAGACGGACGGCGCGAGGGCGCCGTCCCGGCTGTTCATTCATGATAGGCCGGCAGGGTGGCGGGACGGCATGAACGCGTTGCGGCACTTGCCATGGGGATTGTGCGCGTGGGGCCAAAGGCCCATTTACATTCAAGCGGTGACTGCCTTAAATGATCTAGTCATCGGTCCTCGTGGCCATTTCCCTGCACCCAGACGCCGCGCGCCGTCCGATGTTTTCAACCAGCATCGGGAGGCACACTATGGCCCAGCCATCGCAGGAACACATTGAGGCACTCAAGGCGCAGCTGCGCGGGCGCCTGCTGCAGCCGGACGACAGCGGCTACGACGAAGCGCGCCGCATCTGGAACGCGATGATCGACCGCCGTCCGCCACTGATCGTGCAGGCCGCGGGCGCTGCCGACGTGATCGCCGCGGTCAACTTCGCGCGCGACCATGGCGTGCTGCTGTCGATACGCGGCGGCGGCCACAATATCGGCGGGCTGGCGATCTGCGAGGACGGCATGGTGCTGGACCTGTCGCAGATGAAATCCGTGCGCATCGATCCCCACGCGCAACGCGGCTATGTGGAGCCCGGCGCCACGCTGCGCGATTTCGACCACGAGGCGCAGGCCTTTGGCCTCGCCACGCCACTGGGCATCAACTCCACCACCGGCGTGGCCGGGCTGACGCTCGGCGGCGGCTTCGGCTGGCTCAGCCGCAAGTTCGGCACCACCGTCGACAACCTGGTGGCGGCACAGGTCGTGACCGCCGACGGCAAGCTGGTGCGCGCCAGCGCCGGCGAGAACGCCGACCTGTTCTGGGCGCTGCGCGGCGGCGGCGGCAACTTCGGCGTGGTGACGATGTTCGAGTTCCGGCTGCACCCGGTCGGCCCCGAGATCTATGGCGGGCTGATCGTCTATCCGCTGGAACAGGCCGCCGCGGTGTTGCCGGCCTACCGTGAACTGTTCAAGTCGATGCCTGACGAGCTGACCGTCTGGGTGGTGCTGCGCCAGGCGCCGCCGCTGCCGTTCCTGCCGCCCGAGACGCACGGCAAGCCGGTCGCGGCACTGGCGATCTGCTATATCGGCCCGCCTGACAAAGGCCCCGAACTGGTCGAGCCGTTGCGCAAGCTCGGCACACCCTATGGCGAGCATCTCGGCCCGATGCCGCTCACGGCATGGCAGCAGGCGTTCGATCCATTGCTGACACCGGGCGCGCGCAACTACTGGAAATCGCACAACTTCGCCGGGCTGGACGACGGCCTGATCACGATGCTGATCGAACAGATCGGCAAACTGCCCTCGCCGCAATGCGAGGTCTTTATCGGCGCCATGGGCGGGCAGACCAACCGCGTCGCGCCCGATGCCACCGCCTACGCCAGCCGCGACGCCAGCTTCATCATGAACCTGCACGGGCGCTGGGACGCGCCCGCTGACGACGACAAGTGCATCAGCTGGGCCCGTGAAGTGTTCCGCGCGGCAGCGCCCTTCGCGCTGGGCAGCGTCTATGTGAACTTCCTGACGCAGGAAGAAACCGACCGCATCGGCGCGGCCTACGGGCCCAACTACGACCGGCTGGTCGAGGTGAAGCGGCGCTATGACCCGGGCAACCTGTTCCGCCACAACCACAACATCAATCCGGCGGCGTAACTGGCGTAATCTGCAGGGGCAGGCAGGAAGGCGGGGCAGGGCGGTTGGCCTGCCCCGCTTTCACGCGGCTGCAATACCGGCATGCGAGTATCGGCGCGACCGCGTTGTATCCACAGGGAGAGCAGATCAGATGAGACCGGGCGAAGCAGAATTGGTGCGGCGCATCCACAATGAGGTGGCCGACTACTACGACGAAGAGATCGAACTGGAACTGGACGACCGCGAAGCCAGCGAGGCCTTCGGCGATCCGGTGCACCTGGACGACGAGGCCGAGCAGGACAGCCGCCGCCACTATTTCCGCGAGCTGTTCCGCCTGCAGGGCGAACTGGTGCGGCTGCAGAGCTGGGTGGCAGCCACCGGACACAAGGTCGTCATCATCTTCGAAGGACGCGACGCCGCCGGCAAGGGCGGCGTGATCAAGCGCATCACGCAGCGCCTGAACCCGCGCGTCTGCCGCGTGGCGGCGCTGCCAGCGCCCAACGACCGCGAACGCACCCAGTGGTACTTCCAGCGCTACGTGGCGCACTTGCCCGCCGCCGGCGAGATCGTGCTGTTCGACCGCAGCTGGTACAACCGCGCCGGCGTCGAGCGCGTGATGGGCTTCTGCTCCGACGACCAGTACGAAGAGTTCTTCCGCTCAGTGCCCGAGTTCGAAAAGATGCTGGTGCGCTCCGGCATCCAGGTGATCAAGTACTGGTTCTCGATCACGCACGACGAACAGCGCCTGCGCTTCCTCAGCCGCATCCACGATCCGCTCAAGCAGTGGAAGCTGAGCCCGATGGACCTGGAATCGCAGCGCCGCTGGGAGGACTACACCAAGGCCAAGGAAATCATGCTCGAGCGCACGCATATTGCCGAGGCGCCGTGGTGGGTGGTGCAGGCCGACGACAAGAAGCGCGCACGGCTGAACTGCATCCATCACCTGCTGAGCCAGGTGCCCTATGCGGAAGTGGAGGCGCCCAGCGTGGTGCTGCCGGGGCGCGAACGGCATGAGGACTATGTGCGGCAACCGGTGCCGAAGGAGATGATCGTTCCGGATGTGTATTGAGGGAACAGACCCTAGGGTTTGCACGGGTGCGCCATCGTCCCCCTGGGGTAGGCGGCTACCTATAATGAAAACAGCCGCCTGTAAATCCAAGGGTGGCCGTTATCGTGGAACTGCTAGTTTTTTGGGCGGCCATGCTTGCTGCCTACCTCCTGATGAAGCGTGCCGGCTGCTTCAGCCAGCCGGTGCTTTATCCCGACTTCGATCATCCCTTCCGCTACTGGTGGGCGCACCGGCTGGGGCGCCCGCTGCCACCGCCGGCTTTGCCCGATCACAGGCAACAAAAAACCCGGAGAGCGTGACGCTGTCCGGGTTGGCTTGTGTGGGCGATGCCCTGGAATTCTGTGGTGCCGAAGAGAGGAATCGAACCCCCGACCTTCTCATTACGAATGAGCTGCTCTACCGACTGAGCTACTTCGGCAACATGTTCCGGTGAACTGGAACAGCCCGCAATAATAGCAGCGTTTTTCCGCCCTGTGAACCCCTTTTGTGTCGCCCGTGCCATCCGGCCGGGGCCGAAAGAAAACGGGGCGCCACCTGGGCGCCCCGTGCTATTGCCGCGCGGCCGGAATCAGGCCTTGCCTTCGGCTTCCAGGTGGTAGCGCGTGACGCGTTCCACTTCGTTCTTGGAGCCCAGGATCACGGAGACGCGCTGGTGCAGCTTTTCGGGCTGCACGTCCATGATGCGCTGGTGGCCGTTGGTGGCGGCGCCGCCGGCCTGCTCGACCAGCATCGCCATCGGGTTGGCTTCGTACATCAGGCGCAGCTTGCCCGGCTTTTCCGGCTCGCGCTGGTCCCACGGGTACATGAAGATCCCGCCGCGGGTCAGGATGCGGTGCACGTCGGCGACCATCGAGGCGACCCAGCGCATGTTGAAGTTCTTGCCGCGCGGGCCTTCTTCGCCGGCCAGGCATTCGTCGATGTAGCGGCGCACGGGCGGGGCCCAGTGGCGCATGTTCGACATGTTGATGGCGAATTCCTTGGTGTCGTCCGGGATCGTCACATTGGAGTGCGTCAGCACGAAGCTGCCTGCCTCGCGGTCGAGCGTGAACATGTGCACGCCGTTGCCGACGGTCAGCACCAGGGTGGTCTGCGGGCCGTAGACGGCGTAGCCGGCGGCGACCTGGTGGGTGCCGGGCTGCATGAAGTCGGCCTCGGTCACGGTCTGGCCCGGCTTGGGCATGTGCAGCACCGAGAAGATGGTGCCGATCGAGACGTTGACGTCAATGTTCGACGAGCCGTCCAGCGGGTCGAACATCAGCAGGTATTCGCCCTTCGGGTAGCGGTTGGGAATCTCGTAGAACGATTCCATTTCTTCCGACGCCATCGCGGCGAGGTGGCCGCCCCATTCATTGGCGTCGAGCAGCACTTCATTGGCGATCACGT
Organism: Cupriavidus sp. FW305-46; assembly: GCF_058787075.1. Taxonomy (NCBI): domain Bacteria; kingdom Pseudomonadati; phylum Pseudomonadota; class Betaproteobacteria; order Burkholderiales; family Burkholderiaceae; genus Cupriavidus; species Cupriavidus sp. FW305-46. The sequence goes on along the minus strand of NZ_JBYSZI010000061.1, from coordinate 8,921 downwards.
CCAGCTTCTGCTGGGTTTCGCCCTGGACGTTGCCGGTGCCGGCCGAGCCCAGCACGCCGGCGAGGGCGCCTTTGCTGACGGCGTTGGAAATGGCCTTGCAGGCGCGCGCGACCACTTCGATCAGCAGCCGCAGTTCGGGCTGGATCGTGTTGTGCTTGCGCTGCTCCTCGACCAGGTAGCGGGTGAGGCTGATGCGAGTCATGGTTGGTTCTCCTTGGATGGCCGCAATTCTACATGCCCGGCCGCGCTTGGCCGGGCAAAGGGGGCGTTGGCGGGCCTCCTTGTGTCGTTCCCGCCGCTCAGGCGGCCAGCGCCTTGCCGACGATCTCGCGCACGTCGCGCGACAGCGTGCTGCTGGCGGCGACGCGTTCCAGTTCGGCGCGCATGCGGTCGCGCAGCGCCAGTTCGTACTTCTGCCAGCGGTCCATCACCCGCGCCAGGCGCGCCGCCACTTGCGGGTTGATGGCGTCGAGCGCCAGCACCTGGTCGGCCCAGAAGCGGTAGCCCGAGCCGTCCTGGGCGTGGAACTGGGCCGGGTTGCCGGAGCAGAAGCTGAAGATCAGCGAACGCGCGCGGTTGGGGTTGCGCAGGTTGAAGGCGGGGTGCTCCATCAGCGCGAGCACGGTGTCGATGGTGCGCTTGCCGGCGTGCGGGCCGACTTCACCGCGCTGCATGCCTTGCAGCGAGAACCATTTGTCGATCACCAGCGGGTCGTCCTCGAAGCGCTCATAGAAGTCCGCCAGCGCGTGCTCGCGGCCGGGGGCGAAGCTGTTGACCAGCGCCGACAGCGCGGCGAAGCGGTCGGTCATGTTGTCGGCGTTCTGGTACTGCTGCTCGGCCAGCGCCTGCATCGCGGCATCGCCGCCGTCGGCCAGGTAGCCGAGCGCAAGGTTGCGCAGTGCGCGCCTGGCGGCGGAGGTGGCATCGGGCGAGTAGGCGCCCGGCGTGGCATTGCCCTCGTAGGCGGCGAGCCAGTCGGCCTGCAGCGCGCGCGCCAGGCCTTCGCGCATGAACTGGCGGGCGCGGTGGATGGCGGCGGGATCGGCCACGCCCATGCGCTCGGCCAGGTAGGCCTCGGCGGGCAGCACCAGCGCCTGTTCGCGGAAGGCGGGGTTGAGCGTGTCGTCGGTGAGCACGGCGCGCATGGCCTGCACCAGCGCGGGATCGAGCTTGAGCTCGCGCCCGGCCTGGACCTCGGCCACCAGCTGCAGCAGCGCGCGCGTGGCCAGGCGCTGGCCGGCTTCCCAGCGGTTGAAGGCATCGCTGTCGTGCGACAGCTGGAAGGTCAGCTGCGCGTCGGTGTACTCGGCATCGACGATCACCGGCGCCGAGAAGTTGCGCAGCAGCGAGGGCAGCGGGGCACTGGCGCCGCGCGGCAGGTTGATGAAGCGGAAGCTCTGCTCGGCCTGCGTGAAGTCGAGCACGCGCGTGGTCGTCCCGGGCGTGCTTTCGCCTTCGAGCTGCAGCGGCAGGTCCTTGCCGTCTGCGCCAAGCAGCCCGAGCGCGAACGGGATATGGAAGGGCTGCTTCTCGGGCGTGCCGGCGCGGGTCTCGATGCCGACCTTGGGGCAGCGCTGCGACAGCGTCAGCGTCAGGCTGCCGTCGTCGCCGTTCCAGTCCGTGCGCGCCGTCACCACCGGGGTGCCGGCCTGGCTGTACCACAGGCCGAACTGCGTCAGGTCGCGGCCGTTGGCATCGGCCATGGCCGCGCGGAAGTCGTCGCAGGTGACGGCCTGGCCGTCATGGCGCTGGAAGTACAGGTCCATGCCCTTGCGGAAGCCGTCGCGGCCGAGCAGGGTCTGGTACATGCGCACGACTTCGGCGCCTTTCTCGTACACGGTGACCGTGTAGAAGTTATTGATCTCTTCATAGCTGTCGGGGCGCACCGGGTGCGCCATCGGGCCGGCGTCCTCGGGGAACTGCACCTGGCGCAGCACGCGCACGTCCTCGATGCGCTTGACCGCACGGCCGGATTCCGAGCCCATCATGTCGGCCGAGAACTCCTGGTCGCGGAACACCGTCAGGCCTTCCTTGAGCGAAAGCTGGAACCAGTCGCGGCAGGTCACGCGGTTGCCGGTCCAGTTGTGGAAGTACTCATGGCCGACCACCGCCTCGATATTGGCGAAGTCGGTGTCGGTGGCGGTCTGCGCGTTGGCCAGCACGTACTTGGTGTTGAAGATGTTCAGGCCCTTGTTCTCCATTGCGCCCATGTTGAAGTCGCCCACGGCGACGATCATGAAGCGGTCCAGGTCCAGTTCCAGCCCGAAGCGGCGCTCGTCCCAGCGGATCGAATGGATCAGCGAATCCATGGCGTGGCGGGTCTTGTCGAGGTCGCGCGCCTCGACCCAGACCTGCAGCAGCTTGTCCTTGCCGGAGGCGGACTGGATCCGTTCCTCGATGCATTCGAGCTTGCCCGCGACCAGCGCGAACAGGTAGGCCGGCTTGCGGAACGGGTCTTCCCATACGGCTTCATGGCGGCCGTCGGGCAGTTCGCGCTGGCCCACCAGGTTGCCGTTGGACAGCAGCACCGGATAGGCGGCGCGGTCGGCGCGCAGCGTGACGCGGTAGGTCGCCATCACGTCGGGGCGGTCCAGGAAGTAGGTGATGCGGCGGAAGCCCTCGGCTTCGCACTGGCTGAAGAAGTTGCCGTTGGACACATACAGGCCCGACAGCGTGGTATTGGCCGCGGGCTGGCAAGCGGTGGTGATCTCCAGCGTGCCCTGCGCCGGCAGGCCGGGGATGGTCAGCGTGCCGGCATCCTGGGTCGCGTTGGCGACCGGCTTGCCGTCCAGGCTGACGCCGATCAGTTCGAGTTCCTCGCCGGCCAGCACCAGCGCTGCGTCGGGCGCGCCGGCCTGGCGCGCGAAGCGCAGCGTGCTGGTGACCACGGTGCGCTGGGGATCGAGGTCCAGCACCAGTTCGGCGTGGTCGATGGCGAACGGCGGCGGGGTATAGTCTTTGCGATAGACGGTAACGGGCGTGTCGGTGCGCAGCATGGAAAGATCCTGTCTTCGGAAGACCGTTAGGAAAGGGGGCGGGCCATGCGCGCGGCAGCGAAGCATGGCGCTGAAGTCCTCATTGTAGCCAAGGGGTCGGGGCGCGGCCCGGCGCAGCACGGCATCGGCAAGCTGCGGGGAATTCCGCGCCGGCGGCGTGGTCTCAGAGACACGTGGGTATTCAGCGGAAAGCGAGGTAGCACTATGTGGCAGCGCGCAGGCGGTGTCGGCAAGGCAGGAGCGGCGGGGCCGCGCAGGTGGTGGGGGGCGATGGCGTTGCTGGCGGCGCTGTTGCTGTCAGGGTGCGCCAGCACGGTGGTGACCGATGTCACGGCGTTCCGCCAGCCCGGCTGGCAGAACGATGCGCCGCGCACCTACAGCTTCGAGCGCAGCGCCGAGCAGGCGGCGCAGCTTGACCGCCAGACCTATGAGCAGTGGCTGGCCGCGGCGCTGGCGGAGATCGGCTTCGAGCAGGCGCCGGCGAAACAGGCGCGCTATCGCGTCAGCATGGACTTCGATGCCGCGCCCGGCATCGTGCGCGTGGCCGAGACCGTCTATCCGGACCCGTGGTACGGCCCGTGGGGCCCGTACTGGGGGCCTGGCTACTACCGCCCGTACGGGCCCTGGGGTCCGTGGGGCCCATGGGGGCCGGGCTACTGGCCGCCGCAGACCGTGGTGCGCGACATTCCGGTGACGTTCTCCAGCCTGCGGGTGTATTTCAGGGATGCGGCCAGCGGCAAGCGGGTCTACCAGGTCACCGCGCAGAACCAGACCGAGAACGGCAGCCTGCCTGCGGTCATGCCCTACCTGATCCGCAGCGCCTTTACCGACTTCCCGGCCGAGAGCGGCCGTCCGCGCCGGGTGACGCTCGAGGTCGAGAAAAACGCAAAGTAGGGCGGCCGGGGCCGGCCGCGCGGTCCCTGCCAGGCGATGCGTGCGGATGCATGCACGGGCATGCGTCTGCACCTGCATTGCATACGCAATGGTAAAAGCTGTTTAACTGGAATAATCCACCCAAAAAGCAGCCTGCAGGCGGGCTCTGGTGGTACTTTGCGCGGACACGTGGGCTAGAATGGTTGCTCGATTTTTCCGGCCTGTCTGCCGGGATCGCCAGTTTCGCTGCCAGGCGTTGTCCTTCGCTGCCGGCCCGTATCCTGAGATTTCTCGATCGGGGCTGAGCCGGATCTTGGCGGGAGAGGGGCGCTTCCGGTCCGGGCCATTTTCCGGACGAGCCAATGAGCAGCAAGAATAGCGGTGATGCACCGCAACATGCCCCGAACAGTCCTGAAGCGCAATTGCGCCTCGCCGCGCTGGAATACCACCGCAGCCCCACCAAGGGAAAGATCCAGGTAACCGCGACCAAGGCGCTGTCCAACCAGCGCGACCTGTCGCTGGCCTATTCGCCGGGCGTGGCCTATGCCTGCGAGGAAATCGCCAAGGACCCCGCCACCGCCGCCGAGTACACCTCGCGCGCCAACCTGGTGGCCGTGGTCACCAACGGCACCGCCGTGCTGGGCCTGGGCGATATCGGCCCGCTGGCCGGCAAGCCGGTGATGGAGGGCAAGGGCTGCCTGTTCAAGAAGTTCGCCGGCATCGATGTGTTCGACATCGAGCTCGACGCGCGCGACCCGGACAAGATCGTCGAGATCGTTGCCGCGCTCGAGCCCACGCTGGGCGGCGTGAACCTGGAAGACATCAAGGCGCCGGAATGCTTCTACATCGAGCAGAAGCTGCGCGAGCGCATGAACATCCCCGTCTTCCACGACGACCAGCACGGCACCGCGATCATTTCTACCGCGGCGCTGCTCAATGGCCTGAAGGTGGTCGGCAAGGACGTCGCCAAGGTGAAGCTGGCCGTGTCCGGCGCCGGCGCGGCCGCCATTGCCTGCCTGGACACCATGGTCAGCCTCGGCGTGAAGCGCGAGAACATCTCGGTGGTGGACTCCAAGGGCGTGATCTATGTTGGCCGCGACGCCAACATGGAAGCCAACAAGGCGCGCTATGCGCAGGACACCTCGGCGCGCACGCTGGCTGACATCGTCAAGGACGCCGACGTCTTCCTGGGTTGCTCGACCGCCGGCGTGCTGACCGCCGAGATGGTCAAGACCATGGCCGACAAGCCCATCATCCTGGCGCTGGCCAACCCCGAGCCGGAAATCCGCCCGGAAGTGGCCAAGGCCGCGCGCCCGGACTGCATCATCGCCACTGGCCGTTCGGACTACCCGAACCAGGTCAACAACGTGCTGTGCTTCCCGTACATCTTCCGCGGCGCGCTGGATTGCGGCGCGACCAAGATCACGGAAGCGATGAAGCTGGCCTGCGTCAGGGCCATCGCCGAGCTGGCCGAGGCCGAGCTGAACGACGCCGTTGCCGCCGCCTACGGCGGCCGTGAGCTGAAGTTCGGCCCGGACTACATCATCCCGACGCCGTTCGACCAGCGCCTGATCGAGAAGATCGCGCCGGCGGTGGCCAAGGCCGCGGAAGAATCCGGCGTGGCCACGCGCCCGATCAAGGATCTCGAGGCGTATCGCCAGCAGCTGTCCACCTATGTCTATCACACCGGCCTGATCATGAAGCCGGTGTTCTCGGCCGCCAAGGCCGCGCCCAAGCGTGTGGCCTACGCCGAGGGCGAGGAAGAGCGCGTGCTGCGTGCCGTGCAGACCGTGGTCGACGAAGGGCTGGCCCGCCCCACCCTGATCGGCCGCCCGCACGTGATCCAGATGCGCATCGAGAAGGCCGGCCTGCGCCTCAAGGCCGGGGTGGACTTCGATCTGGTCAATCCGGAAGAAGACCCGCGCTATCGCGCCTACCACGAGGCCTACCACGCGCTGCGCGGCCGCGACGGCGTGACGCCGGACATGGCCAAGGTGGCACTGCGCCGCTCCAACACGCTGATCGGCGCCATGCTGATGCACATGGGCGATGCCGATGCGCTGCTGTGCGGCACGGTGGGCCGCTTCGAGGCACACCTCGAGCACGTGCGCGACGTGATCGGCCTGGCGCCGGGCGCCAAGGTGTTCGCCGCGATGAACGCGCTGATGCTCGAAAAGCATACGCTGTTCATCACCGACACCTTCGTCAACGACGATCCCACCGCCGACGAACTGGCCGCGATCACGCAACTGGCCGCTGAGGAAATCGCGCGTTTCGGCCTGGTTCCCAAGGTCGCGCTGATGTCGCACTCGATGTTCGGCTCTTCTACCCGTCCGTCGGCGCGCAAGATGCGCGAGGCCGCGGGGATTCTGGCCAAGGTGGCTCCGCACCTGGAAGTGGAAGGCGAGATGCAGGGCGACGCTGCCCTGGACGAAGACGTGCGCCGCCATTTCCTGCCGTCGACCAAGCTGGCCGGCAGCGCCAACCTGCTGGTGATGCCGACGCTGGACGCCGCCAATATCGCCTTCAACCTGCTCAAGATCACGGGCGGGCAGGGCGTCACGGTGGGCCCGATCCTGCTGGGCGCGGCCAAGCCGGTGCATATCCTGAACCCGCAGGCCACTACGCGCCGGATCGTCAACATGACGGCCGTGGCGGTGGCGGAGAGCAACGCGGTGCGCTGATGCGCTGAAAGGCGTGAGCCAATGTAAAAAGCCGGGTCTGATGATCCGGCTTTTTCTTTGATGGTGCCCCGCGGCAAGCGCGCAGGGCACGCTGCTGGTTCGGTGGCTATTGCAGCACGTTGTACTGCTCGCGCATTACGACAATGATCGACTTGGCCGCGGCGAGCTGCGTGCCCAGGTTGTCGACGGATTCTTGCGGGAAATCGACCTCGGCGCTCCAGTTGCATCCGGTATGGTCAGGCTGGTGCATTCGCACCGCGTGCAACTCGCATTCGCCGCACTCGGGGTTGTTGTCGAGGCACTGGTTCAGGATGGCCATCAGTTCGGAACGGGTCTTCGGATATCGCCGCATGAATCACCTCTCTAGGATCGTTTTTTGAGGCCTGGAACACCAATCTAGGTAGCGGGCGGGGGCCGTTCCAATTGAATCCGACTATGGAGCGCGGGCTTCCGATCCGGTGTGAAGCTTAGCAGGGAATGGCGCGCCGCAGCATTCCGGGGCAAAAGTCTTGCCTAAAGTGACGCGTGCGCGGCAATGAAAAAGCCCGCCGGGAAGGCGGGCTCCAGTGCTGCCGGTGAGGCGCTTACGCCATCAGAACTTGTGACGCATGCCCACGCCGAAGGTATCGCCGTGCTCGATGCCGGTGATCTTGTCGTAGTAGTAGGCGGCGTAGACGTCGGTGCGCTTGGACAGGTTGTAGTCGTAGGCGACGGCAAACGTGTTGCGCTTGAAGTCACCGATCGCGTTCTCGGTCTTGCCATAGGCGTAGGACGCCAGCACGTTGCCGGCACCGACCGGTACCGAGGCCCCGACCTGACCGTTGGTGTGCTTGATGTCGCCGCTGGCGGCCGTGCTGGCCTTGGTCTTGATGTACTGGCCCTGGGCGAACAGCTTGACCACCTTGAAGTCGTACGTGATGCCGCCCAGCACAGCGTCCTGGCGGCTCAGGCCTGCTACCGACAGGTCGTCGGGAACGGCGTTGAAGCGGACCTGCTGGAACGCGACGGTCGCGGCGAACGGCCCGTTGAAGTACATCAGGTTGCCGCCCCACTTGTTCTGGCCCGCGGCACCTGCCTTCTCGCCTGCCGAGTAGATCAGGTTCGCACTCAGGCCGCCGAAGTTCGGGGTGGAGTACAGCACCGAGTTGCTCCAGCCCGAGTCGCCGATGATGCCCGGATCCACCACGCCATTGCTGGCCGCACCGAAGTAGGTGTGGAAGATGGTCGGCGAGAACACGTACGAGTCGACCAGCGGGTTGAACAGGATGGTCGAGATGAAGTACGGGGTGGTGTTGCGGCCCAGCTTCAACGTACCCAGCTTGTCATTCTGCAGGCCGACGTACGCGTTGCGGCTGAACATCGAGTCGCCGGTGAAGCGGCCGCTGTTGCCGCTGTCCGTGCGGAAGAACCCGTTCAGGTCGAAGATGGCCTTGGTGCCGCCGCCCAGGTCTTCGGTGCCCTTGATGCCCCAGTAGGACGTCTGCATACCGCCCGAGTTGGCCACCCATGCGCGCTCGCCCGAACCCGGGCTCTTGACGCCGCCGATGAACATGTCAGCCTGGCCGTACAGCGTGACGCTGGACTGGGCCATGGCCGCACCGGAAAAAAGGGTAGCCGCTACTGCCGCCAGCTTTAGTGCCGGCTTGTACTGCTTCTGCATTGTTAGACCTCCGTGGTTTTTGATCCTGCTTGGAACGTTGTGTACTGGGTCCCTGTCGGGTTCTTCTAATGTCTTGGTGCTTTTATTCGTGCCGCCTGGCTTGGCTCGGTGAGGGGTGGTGCATGGGTGCCGGCGGCATCGGGTACAGCGTTTTTTGTTATACAGGTGACGCTTTTTTGCTCAGGCGGATACTAAGTCGTCAAGCCGGAACTGCGCAATGCGATGGATCTGGTTGATGCAAGTTTGCAACTCTTGCTGCGGCGTGTTTTCCAGTCGGCGCGCGAACTCCGCGATGATCCCGTGGCGGTCGTAGCCGCGCACGGCCAGGATGAACGGGAAGCCGAACTTCTGGTTATAGGCCGCGTTGAGCGACTGCAGTCGGTCGAACTCCTCGGGCGTGCACAGGTTCAGGCCGGCGCCGCTTTGTTCGCGCGTGGATTCGGCGGTCAGCTCGCCGCGCACGGCGGCCTTGCCGGCCAGCTCCGGGTGGGCGCGCACGAGCTTGAGCTGGGCCGCCTCGCCCGCTTCATCGACCGCCTTGCGCAGTGCCTGCGCCAGCGCGGCGCCGTCGGCGAAGGGCCGCTGCGCGGCTGCGGTCTCGGCAAACCACGGCGAGTGTTCGTAGATGCCGCCCAGCACCTGCACGAACTCCGCGACAGGCATGGTGTTGAGTTGGGCGATGGTGTAGGTCTGGCTCATGCTTGGTTC
>NZ_JBYSZI010000060.1:0-42341 GCF_058787075.1 Cupriavidus sp. FW305-46 | reverse complement strand
AGCACCTCCTCGAAGAACCTGCGCGTCTCCTTCAGGTTCCTCGACTCCAGCGTGCCGTGCGACATGAACGACGGCCGCACGATCGCCGTCGCATTCTTCGTCGGCACCGTCGCATTCGGTATCCTCATCGTCTTGCTCCTCGTTTCTCCGTTCATTGATTCGATGCTCACGCCGCCGACCCCGCCAGCTCCGCCTGCGTCAGGAACGAGTCGGCAAAGAACTCGCTCTCGCGCAACCCGCACCGCGCCACGAAGTCCTCGCGCGCCGCCTCCACCATCACCGGCGCCCCGCACGCATACACCTGGTGCCCGGACAGGTCCGGCAGATCCTCCATCACCGCCCGGTGCACATAGCCCGTGCGCCCTGACCAGCCATCCTCCGGCTGCGCCTCCGACAGCACCGGCACATACCGGAACCACGGACACGCCGACTCCCAACTGCGCACCAGCTCGTCCAGGTACAGGTCCTGGCGCCGCCGTCCGCCCCAGTACAGCGTCATCGGCCGCTCCAGCTTGCGCTCGATCATGTAGCCGATGACGGCCTTGATCGGCGCAAAGCCCGTCCCGCTCGCCACGAACACGATCGGCGCGCTGCTCTCCTCGCGCAGGGAGAAGGTCCCCAGCGGCGCCTCGAACTGCAGGATCTGCCCGGGCTCGATCTCCCCGCCGAACAACCGGTCCGTGAACACCCCGCCCGGCGTATGCCGGATGTGCAGCTCCAGCGAGATCTGCCCCGCCGCCGACGGCGGCGTCGCGATCGAATAGCTGCGCCGCTCGCCACCCGGCAGCAGGAAGTCCAGGTATTGCCCCGGCGCGTAGCGCAGGTTCTCGTTGATCGGCAGGCGCAGCTCCAGCACCGCCACGTCCGGCGCCACACGCCGGATCTGCCGCACCCGGCACGGTGTCTTGCGCGGCTTCACCTGCTTGAGCGACAGCTCCTTCACCTCGATCACCAGATCGCTCAGCGGCTTGGCCTGGCACAGCAAGGCCAGCCCTTCGGCGCGCTGCGCCTCGGTCAGGTACGCCGCGTGGGCCCGGCCGTGGTCCACCTGCCCCTCAAGAATCCGCCCGCGGCACGTGCGGCAGCCACCGGCACGGCAGCTGTAGGGCATGATCCAGCCGGCGTTCAGCCCCGCCGTCAGCACCGTCGTCCCTGCCGGCACCGTATAGCTGTGCCCGCTCGGTTGTAAGGTCACCTTGAACGTCATGTCGTCTGTCCTGTCAGTCGGGAACGGTTCAGCCCTGCGCCGCCGGGGCCAGCCGGTGCCCCGTGGCCACCGCGGCCAGCCGCTTCGGATCCACATCCAGATGATTGCCGCGCCAGACCACGTGCAGGTCCGGGCGCAGCAGCAGCAGGTCGCACCCATACACCTCGCGCGGCGCCGCGTCCCCGATCTCGATCACCTCAAGCGGGGCGCCCAGCTCGCGCATGCATGCGGCCAGCCCCGAGGTGTCCGTGCGCGTGCCACCGAGCCGCAGCAGCGTGTAGCCCGGCCCGATCCGGTCATGCAGCGCGCTGCCGTCATCCAGCCACACATGCGGCAGGCGCGCGCCCGGCCAGGTGGTCGGGCGGTAGCTGTAGCTGTCCGGGTCCGGGCTCTCTCCCGGCTCCGGCCAGACCAGCGGCGAATCGAGATAGCGGTAGCCCAGTTCCGTCCCCGTCTGCTCGTTGACCTTGCGCTGCTCCACTTCCGCGATGCGCACCAGGTTCGCCCGTGCCTGGGCGCCCTCGGCCGTCTGATCGCCGATTTCGGGCCGGTAGGCCGCCCGCCACGTGCGCTTGCCGTTGGCCGCATAGCGCGACGCCGCCACATTGCGCGCGCCGATCTGCCGGCGCTCGCGCTGGTACGAGCCCAGCAGGTTCGGACCGCCCCACCCGGCCAGGGTCGCCGCAAGCTTCCACGACAGGTCGATCGCATCGCCAACGCCGGTGTTCATCCCCAGGCCGCCCGTCGGGATCACCAGATGCGCCGAATCCCCAGCCAGGAACACCCGTCCCTCGCCGTAGCGGTCCGCCAGCAGCAGGTGCTGGGTCCACTCCCCCACGTACAGGGTCTCGAACTCGATCGGCAGGCCGACCACGCGCCTGAACTTCTCGACCATCTGCGCATCGTCGGCAACCACCGAGTGCATGGTGAAGTGGCGGCAGTCATCCTGCACCACGATCTGCGTTTCCTGGTCGTCCACCACGTGGTAATGCCGCCCACGCCCCATCGGAATGCGCGCATACAGATCGTCGCACCGGAACAGCGCTTGCCGCAGCCGCAGGATGTTGCCCTCGCCGCTCAAGCGGATCCCCAGTTGCTTGCGCACCGTGCTGGAGCCGCCATCGCATCCCACCAGATAGCGTGCGCGGATCTCCTGCGCGCCATCCTCGCTATCGACAACGCTCGCACTTACCCCGTCCTCATCCTGCGCAAACTCCGTCAGCTCGCAGCCAAAGCGCACCGTCACATTCGGCGTGCGCTCTGCCACCGCCTTCAGCAGCGGCTCCAGCGTGTATTGCGAGATCAGGTGATACGGCTCCAGCGGCGCGCCACCGTCATTGCGGCGCCTGCCCTGCGCCTGCAGTTCACGCACCGACGGATACGCCCGGTGCAACAGCGGCGGCTCCGCCAGCGAAGTCACGATGAACACATCCATCGGCTCATCGCGCGGATATCCAGCGTCCCGGATCTGCTCCGCTATCCCCAGGCGCCGGTAGATCTCCATCGTCCGCGCATTGCAGCGCTCCATCTTCGGCAAGCGCCCGGGCGCCGGGTTGCGCTCCACCAGCGTGCAACGCACGCCCCGCTGCCCCAGATCGATCGCCAGCGTCAAACCCACCGGCCCTGCCCCTACGATCAGCACCTCTGTCTGCGACACCCGATTGCTCCTTGTTGGCATGCGTCCAGTTGAGTTTTTAGTTTCATCCCTCGGACACGTTGTTTCATTTAGGCCAACTCTAGCCACCGCTCAGGGCATTGTCAAGATGCGAAAAGACATTGCCGGCATGGGGGTACGACCCAGGCGGGCACGGGGCCTGGCACGCCGAGGCCGGTGCCAACCAGACCCTTGCCGATCGATTGCATCGGCAAACGCCAGTGATGTACAGTATCACTGTGCGGTCATTTAATCCGTCTGGTGATACGAACTTGCGACTTAAGGGAAGCAGGCAATCCAAGGAGAAGACAGTGAATCAACCATTCCGCTATCGAAGGCTTGGCTACGTCGCGCTCAACGTGACCAGCCTGGACCGGTCCGTAGCGTTTTATCGCGACTTGGTCGGACTGGAGCTGACGCAACGCACGGACGAAGCAGCGTTTCTCAGGTGCTCGTCGGACCATCACAATCTCGTGCTGCTCGAGTCGCCGCTGCCAGGACTTTGCCGGGTTGGCTTTGAGCTGGAGAACGCCCGGCAGCTCGACGATGCCTTCGCGCATTTCGAGGCGCGCGGCCTCCACCCCGTCGAACTCACGACGGCCGAGTGCGAAGCGCTCAGGCAAGGCCGCAGCTTCCGCGTACGGGAACCATCCAGTGGCCTTACCTTCGAGTTCTATGCGGAGGTGATGCAAATGATCCGGCCGTTCTCCTCGCCACACACGAAGATCGCGAGACTAGGCCACGTCGTGATCGGGGCGCGCTCGTTCGACGCCACCTATCAGTCCCTGCTCAACGACTTCGGCTTCAAGGTATCCGACTACACGCCGGGAAGGTTTGCCTTCCTTCGGTGCTTTCCGAATCCCTATCACCATAGTTTCGCCGTGGGCCAAACCAGCGAAAACCAGCTTCATCATGTCAACTTCATGGTTTCTGAAATCGACGATATCGGGAAGGCCGTCAACCGCTTGCGCAATGCCGGCGTGGATATCAGCTTTGGTCCGGGCCGCCACTACAATTCCGGCAGCATCTTTCTCTACTTCTCCGATCCGGATGGGCTGACTGCGGAGTACAGCTATGGCATGGAAGAGTTCCCGGAAGCCACCGCGCGTGAAGCGCGCATGATGGAGCGCGGCAAGGACGCAGCCGATCTCTGGGGCGGCTCGCCGAGCCCGGCGTTTGGTGCAAAGGGCAGTATCGAGCAAGCGTAGCGGGCGCGCCGCGAGAAGAACGAAGTCGTCAGGGCCGCTGGGGCGACGCGGCCAGCACCGCGATTTCCTGCACGGTGCAATACCTCATTGCAGGGACACAGTACCGTTCAGTATCCTGTCGTACCAGGAAATCAAAGCGCAAAGGCCAACATGCAAATCAGGACCGAGGACATCGAAGCGTACCTCCTGGTCGTCGAAATGGGCAGCGTCAGCGGCGCAGCGCGTCACATGGGGCTGTCGAAATCCGTCGTCAGCAAGCGCATCAGCGACCTGGAGCGCAGCCTGAGCGTCACCTTGCTGCAGCGCTCCACACGCCGGGTGCAGCCGACGGAAAGCGGCCGCCACTTCTACGAGCAGGCCCGCGCCGCGATGGCGCAGCTGACCCATGCCGCCGAGAGCATTTCGGAAACCTCAGGCGACCTGTGCGGTGAATTACGTATCCTGGCGCCAATGAGCTTCGGCACACTGTGGCTGTCGCCGCTGATCGCGGAGTTCGCGAAGCAGCATCCGCGCCTGCACGTCGTCATGGAACTGGACGACCGCCTCGTCGATACCGGGTACGAGCGCTACGACGTGGCGATCCGCATTACGCGCCTGGCCGACAGCGCGCTGATCGCGCGCAAGCTGGCGGTCAGCCGGCGCATCGTATGCTGCAGCCCCGACTATGCACAACGGGCCGGCGTGCCGGAGAGCCTTGACGACATTGCCCGGCACGCGTGCCTGTCATACAGCAATTCACCGCCGGGCCAGATCTGGGCGTTCCGCGGCACCACGCCGCAAGCCGCGCCCAGGATCATCACGCCGCGCGGCGTATTCACCGCAAACAACGGCGAAATCCTGCGCGATGCGGCGCTGGCCGGGCACGGCATCGCGGTGCTGCCGCTGTTCATTGTCGCGGCAGCGCTGGCGGCGGGCAGCCTGGTTCAGGTGCTGCCGGACGAGGCCCCGCTCGACGACGGGGTGTTCGCGGTCTATCCGCGCTCCGAGTTTCCCTCGCAGAAGCTGCGCACCCTGATCCAGTTCCTGCAGCAGTCTCTGTCGCCACCGCCGTGGGAGGCGCTGGCCGCGCGCTTCGCCAGGGTGCCTGCGGTCACCCGCGTCCTCCCGGGCTGATCCGCCCGCTCAGGCGCGCAGCGGATATGGCTTGTCGGCATCGAGGCTGTATTTCCGCAGCGCCTGCTGCACCACCGCCGCGCCGATCGCACCCTCGTCCGCCAGCGCTTTCAGCGCTGTGACCGTAATCCAGTAGCGGTCGACCTCAAAGAAATGCCGCAGCTGCTCACGCGTATCGGAACGGCCATAGCCGTCGGTGCCCAGCACCGCATACCGGCGCGGCACGAAGGTACGGATCTGGTCGGCCAGCGCGCGCACGTAGTCGGTAGCCGCAATCACGGGTCCTTGCGTCGGCGCCAGGCATTGCTCCACGTGGGAAAGGAGAGGCGTCTCGCCCGGATGCAGCAGGTTCCAGCGCGCCGCGGCATTGCCCTCGCGCGCCAGTTCGGTGAAGCTGGGGCAGCCCCACAGGTCGGCCTGCACGCCCCAGTCCTGCTCCAGCAATGCCGCCGCGGCGATCACTTCGCGGAAGATGGTGCCGGCGCCGAGCAGCTGCACGCGGGGCTGCCCGTCACCGCCCTCCTTGCCGCGGCGGAACAGGTACATCCCTTTCAGGATGTCGCCCTCGGCGCCTTCGGGCATGGCCGGGTGCTCGTAGTTCTCGTTCATCACGGTGATGTAGTAGTAAACATCCTCCTGCTCCTGCACCATGCGGCGCAGGCCGTCCTGGATGATCACCGCCAGTTCATAGGCAAAGGTAGGGTCGTAGCTGATGCAGTTGGGGATGGTGCCGCCCCACACCAGGCTGTGTCCGTCCTCGTGCTGCAGCCCTTCGCCATTCAGGGTGGTGCGCCCGGCGGTGCCGCCCAGCAGGAAGCCGCGCGCACGCTGATCGCCGGCGGCCCAGGCCAGGTCGCCGAAGCGCTGGAAGCCGAAGATCGAATAGAAGATAAAGAACGGGATCATTGGCTCGCCGTGCGTCGAGTATGAGGTGGCGGCGGCAATCCAGTCAGCCATGGCGCCGGCCTCGTTGATCCCTTCCTGCAGGATCTGCCCGTCCTTGGATTCCTTGTAGAAGCTCAGCTGCGTAGCGTCTTGCGGCGTATAGGTCTGCCCCTGTTGCGACCAGATGCCGATCTGCCGGAACAGCCCTTCCATGCCGAAGGTGCGCGACTCGTCCGAGACGATGGGCACGATGCGCCGGCCCAGCGCCTGGTCGCGCAGCAGCGTGTTGAGGATGCGCACGAAGCTCATCGCGGTGGAGAACTCGCGCCCCTCGCCACTGGCCTTGAGCTGCGCCTCGAACGCCGACAGCGCCGGCACCGGCAGCGACGGCCCGCGCCGGCGCCGCGCCGGCAGGTAGCCGCCCAGCGCCCGGCGCCGTTCATGCAGGTAGCTGTGTTCGCGCGAGCCTTCCTCGAAGCTGAGGTAGGGCAGCTCGTCCAGCTGCTGGTCGGACAGCGGCAGCCGGAAGCGGTCGCGGAACTGCATCAGCGCTTCCACCCGCATGCTCTTCTGCTGGTGCGTGATGTTCTGCGCCTCGCCGGCCTCGCCCATGCCGTAGCCCTTGATGGTTTTGGCCAGGATCACGGTCGGCTGGCCGCGGTGCTGGCTGGCGGCCTGGTAGGCGGCGTAGACCTTGTGCGGATCGTGCCCGCCGCGGTTCAGCGCCCAGATGTCGTCGTCGGACCAGTCCGCGACCAGGGCCTTCAGCTCGGGAGTGTTGAAGAAGTGCTCGCGCACGTAGGCGCCGTCCTTCGACTTGAAGGTCTGGTAGTCGCCGTCGACGCATTCCATCATCCGCTGCGCCAGGATGCCGGCCTTGTCGCGCGCCAGCAGCGCATCCCATTTGCTGCCCCAGACCACCTTGACCACGTTCCAGCCCGCGCCGCGGAACTCCGATTCCAGCTCCTGGATGATCTTGCCGTTGCCGCGCACCGGCCCGTCCAGCCGCTGCAGGTTGCAGTTGATGACGAAGACCAGGTTGTCCAGCTGCTCGCGCCCGGCCATGCCCAGCGCGCCGCGCGATTCGGGCTCGTCCATCTCGCCGTCGCCGCAGAAGACCCACACCTTGCGGCCCTCATGCTGGCCAAAGCCGCGGTCCTGCAGGTACTTCATGAAGCGGGCCTGATAGATGCCCATGATCGGCGCCAGCCCCATCGACACCGTGGGGAACTGCCAGAAGTCCGGCATCAGCCATGGGTGCGGGTAGGACGAGATGCCCTTGCCGTCCACCTCCTGGCGGAAGTTGTCCATCTGTTCGGCCGTCAGCCGGCCCTCCAGGAACGCGCGCGCATAGAAGCCTGGCGCCGAGTGTCCCTGGAAGAAGACCAGGTCGCCGCCATGCTGCGGCGAGGGCGCGTGCCAGAAGTGGTTGAAGCCGATCTCATACAGCGTCGCCGCCGAGGCAAAGCTGGCAATATGGCCGCCGACATTGGTGTCGCGCGCCGCGCGCAATACCAGCGCGATCGCATTCCAGCGGACATAGGAGCGGATGCGGTGCTCGAGCTCATGGTCGCCCGGGCTGCGCGCCTGCGCATCGAGCGGGAGGGTGTTGAGGTAGGCGGTGTTGGCGCTGAACGGCAGGTAGATGCCGGCGCCATGGGCGCGCTCGATCAGCCGCTCGATCAGGTAATGTGCGCGCTCCGGCCCCTCTTGCTCGATCACCGCCTCAAGCGCATCCAGCCATTCGGCGGTTTCCTGGGCGTCGGGGTCATCGTTGCGGGAACTGGCTGGGAGAGCTTGCGCCATGGGGGAACTCCTGGGTATCGGCAGAATGCCCCGCAGTCCGTCTCGCGGTACCGCGGGAAAGGGACTCAAGGCTAGCATTCGCCACGCATCACCGTAAGGCAAGGAATGGCGAACACGGTGTTTCCGCAGGAGAAACACCGCATACCCCGCAGCGCGCGCTTGGTAACTGCTGTCGGGGCAGCCGCCTGCCTACCTCAGGTAGCCAGCTCAGTGGGCACTGCCGCCCTGCGCGATGGCCTTGCCTTCACCTTCTGCTGCTCCAGGTACTTCAACACCAGGTCTGTGGTCGCCTGGAAATGCTCTGACAGCAACCGGCACGCTTCACGCGCATTGCGCGCGACGATGGCGTTGACGATGGCTTCATGCTCGGCCGCGACGTCGCGCGCCCGCGCAGCCTTGGGCACGGCGAGGGACAAGAAGCGATAGCGGGCGGTCTGGTCGCGCAGCACCACTGAGAAGCGCCGCAGCCATGCCGAGCGGCAGCCGGCCACCAGCACTTCGTGGAAGGCGGCGTGCGCCTCTTCCCATTCAGGATTGAGCGCCCCGTCCTTGCCGCGCAGCACCATCGGGATCCGCGTCAGCCGGTGATGCATCGCGACCACTTGCGCTTCCCATGCGATATCGCCGGCCTCGATCGCGTCGCGCAGCGCGCTGGTATCGATCTGCTGGCGCACGCGGGTGATGTCCAGCAGTTCTTCCGCCGACAGCGGCGCCACCCGGAATCCCTTCTGGTCGATGGCCAGCACGAAGCCCGTGGTACACAGCCGCGACAGGGCTTCGCGCAGCGGAATCACGCCGGCCTGGTAGCGCTCGGCCAGATCCTTCAGGCGCAGCTTGCTGCCGGCGGGCAGTTTGCCGTTGATGATGTCCTCGCGCACGGATTGCTCCAGCACGGAAGCCCAGGTGCGCCCGCCCAGGTCCGGGGCTTCCGGCAAAGCCGTTGCGGCCTCGTCGGAAACAGCCTTCGCTGACTTTGTTCTCGCCACGGCTTGGTCTCGCAGATGATAGATAGTGTCAAACATTATATATTTTGCGAGACGCATGGGCGGGCACCTTGTGCTTTTCGCTACGCCGCCTGGCGCCGCCCGCCCGCCAGCGCCGCCCGGCCAAGCATGCTGCGCATCGCGTGTTCCAGGCCCTGCGCTGCGCACGCATCGAGCTGCGCATGCCGCCAGCCGACGATCCGGTCCGGCCGCACCAGGACGGCCCCGGAATCCGAGATGCTGCGCAGTTCGCTCCAGGTGCCATAGACGTCGTGGGCATCGCAGTTCGGCCCGCCGATGCTGACGACTTCGAGCTCAATCTCTAGCGCGGCTGACACGTCTGCGGCAATGCGGCGCCAGTCATCGCCACCGATACCGGTAAGCAGCGTAAAGCGGCCGTGCCCCACCAGGTCCAGGGTGGAGACCCGCTCCTTGCTACGCTCCAGCCATGCGTGAGGCACAACACCGCCCGGCGCAGTGTCCGGGTGATAGTAGAGATCCGGATCCCGCGTGCAGGGGGCCCGGCTCCGGCCATCGGACACCACCGCATCCGAAGCATAGACCTGCCCCATTTCCACGCCGTGGCAGTTGAACTGGTAATTCTGCAGCCTGACGGCCTCCTGCAAGGCGTGGCGCCGCTCGCGGCCCCGCTCCGTATCGCCGAAGAGTTCGTCAACGTTCTGCCAGCCCTGCGCTTCACTCTGGCCGGGCTCGAACCCCAGCGCCTTGGCAATCGGCAGCATATTGCGGACCGACTGCATCGCCCGGTCAACCACGCGCCGGGCCACCGGCTGCCGCTCGGCGGAGTAGGTGTCAAGCAGGCTGTCGTCGGCGTTGCCGCGGATCACGTGGGCAAGCTTCCAGGCCAGGTTGAACGCGTCCTGAATTGACGTATTGGTACCGAGCCCGTTGGCGGGCGGATGCCTGTGAGCCGCGTCGCCGGCGATGAATACCCGGCCCTTGCGCATGTCCTTCGCCGCAACATGATTGATCTGCCATTTGCTGACCGCCTTTACGCGGATGGGCAGCGAGTCGTCGCCAATGGTTGCCCGCGCGCGGCGGATCACAGCCTCTTCGCTGAGATCGGGCTCGCCCTGCGCCGGGTCGTACATGAAGAGCAGCACCCATTCGTTCCACGGCCGCACGCAGATGTACGTACCGCTACCCACCCAGTAGTCGTTGCCCGGCTGGGTCATCCAGTACAGTACGCCGGGACGATGCTCGCAGTATTTGGCGAGGTCCACCTCCAGCCAGCAGTTGACCGCGGCCCCGAGCCCCATCTGGCCTTCCATCTCGAAGCCGCACTGCGGCACCACCGTGCTGGCGCCACCGTCCGCGCCCACCACATAGCGCGCCTTCACCTGCGTGATTTCACTGGTGATGCGGTCCCTCAGCACGGCGGTGACCGCATCCGCCGTCTGCGAGATCTCCGTCAGCTCGGTATTGAAAAGGAACTGCGCGCCGCGCTCGCGCGCGCAATCCAGCAGCACGGGCTCAAGCAGGTGCTGCGGCGCGTTGCACATCGGCGAGGGGCTGGCCATCGCATAGTCGGCCTTGCGCTGCTCGGAACTGCCCCAGGTCTGCAGCCGCGCGATCTCGGTGCCGGCGAAGCTGGTGGCCCACACGTTGTTGCTCATCAACGCGTTGGGCGTGGCCAGCGCCAGCACGCGATCCTCGATGGCGAGATCGCGGAACACCTCCATGGTGCGCTGGTTGGTGATGTGAGCCCGCGGCGAGTTGGCCGTGCCCGCGTACTTGGTGATCGTCAGCGCTGGTACGCCGTAAGTTGCCAGCAGCGCGGTCGTGGCCAGGCCGGCCGGCCCGGCGCCCACCACCAGCACAGGTACTTCAATGGTCTTCATGGGTTGTCTCCTCGGATCTCAGGTGTCGGGCTTATCGCGCCGCCCGCCCCGGCTCATCCACGATCGGGTTCGACAGCGTGCCGATGCCCTCGATCGATACCTCGCACACGTCGCCGTGGCGCATCAGCAGCTGCGGCTTGCGTGCCCAGCCAATGCCGGACGGCGTGCCGGCCACGATGACGTCGCCCGGCTCGAGCGTGATTGCCTCGCTGATGATCGAGATGAGTGAGGCCACGTCGTACAGCATGTCCGAGGTGCTGGCCGACTGCACCACCTGCCCGTTGAGGCGCGTTTCCAGCTGCAGGCCCGCCGCGCCCGGCGGCAGCTCGTCGGCGGTGACCACCACCGGGCCGAAGCCGCCGGTGGCATCGAAGTTCTTGCCCACGGTCCATTGCGGCGACTTGAACTGGTATTCGCGCACCGAACCGTCGTTGAAGATCGAGTAGCCGAACACGTGGCCCAGCGCCTCATCCCTGGCGATATGCCGGCCGCCCTTGCCGATGATCACGGCCAGCTCGCCTTCGTAGTCGAGAGAATCGCTAACCAGCGGCCGCACGATCGCGCCGTTGTGGCCCACCAAGCTGGTCGCCACGCGCAGGAACAGGGT
This sequence comes from Cupriavidus sp. FW305-46, assembly GCF_058787075.1. Classification (NCBI taxonomy): domain Bacteria; kingdom Pseudomonadati; phylum Pseudomonadota; class Betaproteobacteria; order Burkholderiales; family Burkholderiaceae; genus Cupriavidus; species Cupriavidus sp. FW305-46. The sequence goes on along the minus strand of NZ_JBYSZI010000060.1, from coordinate 31,016 downwards.
CGGATAGTCCGGTTGATCGTAGGGCGATTCCTTGGTGTGGTCGGCATAGTTCAGCCCGACGCACAGAATCTTGGGCGGACGGCCCACGGGTGGCAGCCAGGTCAGGCTGTCAGCATCGGCCACCGGCGTGGCCTGTGCGTACAGGGCGCGCCAACGCTCGCTGTCCGTGCCAACGGCCACCAGCGCGCCGACATCGTTGCCCGCCGCCTCGGGCAGGGCCAGTACACCATCGGCGGACACTACGCCAACGCGCGCGCGCCCATCCAGCAAAAAGGTTGCAAGTTTCATGCTTCAAGCTCCGGGGAATGATCGCGGCCCATCGGCCTGCGATATAAATATCAACTGAAAATATATTTTCAGAAAAAGACGCAAAGCGCCACTGCGCAGCCGGCGTTCAGGCTTCCGTATTGCGGATGAAGTAGTCGGGCATGTCGGGCCCCCACTGGTACAGGGAGTCTTCCGGCGCAAAGTCGCCGGTGGGCCATTCGCAGCCGGCGGGGATGTAGTCGATATCCGCCGAGAACTCGCAGAACGAGCCCCAGGGATCCAGCACATAGAAAAAGTAGTTCGAACCCAGTACGTGGCGCCCGGTGCCCCAGCCACGGGAGTAGCCGGCATTGGCCATCTGGGCCGCGCCCTGCCCCACCTCGTTGACGCTGGCCACGTCCCAGGCGGCATGGTGCCAGCCCTTGGCGGAACTCTTCACCAATGCCAGCAGGTGATGATCGCTGCCGTGCGGGGCGTGGGTGAAGGCGATGATATCGGCCGAACTGTCAGACAGGCGCAGCCCCAGCGCGTCGCGATAGAACCCAACCAGGTTCGGCACGTTGGGCGAGAACAGCAGCACATGCGAGAGCCGGCGCGGACGCACTTTCTGCACCTGGCTGCGTACCACGGCCCCGCGCTGGCCGGCCGGCACGCTTTCCAGCCCGGCCTTGAGCTTGGCATCGGGCGATGTCTTCGGGCCGGCCTTGACCTGCACGAGATTCCCGTCGTGATCGAAGAACCAGATGCCTCCGGCCTGTCCATGCAGTGCGTCATTGACGAATGCCGCGCCGGCATCGGCCAGCTGCTGGCGGATGCCGGCCAGGTCTTCGGCATAGCAATTGAAGCTCAGGTAGGCCAGGCGCTTGTGCTCGCCTTCACGGAAGCGCGCCCAGCAATGCCCGTCCGCGGCATAGGCTTCGAGCCAGCCCGTGTTGTGGCGCAGCGTCAGCCCGAAGGCATCGAGGAAGTGCTCTGCCACGGACAGGTCCGGCACTTCGAGTGCATAGTGGTCGATTGAATGGACCGCGTACTTCGGACCGGCTGCAGCAGCGGCTGGCTGTGCTCCGTTCGTATTCATCCTTGTCTCCTGTCGTTCTTATGACTTGCCGCGCCGTGCCTGCTCTTCCCTGCACTCACGTCTGGCTTCGGCCTGGTGGCTATACTATTCAATAAAATATATAAAAACAAGTTTTGCATATCTATTGAACAATGCGCACGGACCGGCATCCGAATCCGTAAGGCATGGCAACGGGACATCCGGCCCTGATGGCTAGAGAGGTTGATGCAACCTGAAGATCACCGGCCCGACACTGGCAGGCGGCGCCGGTACGCGGCGACCTGGCTTCAGCGTCGCTGCGGTTTGAGGTGCATGCCGGTCACGTCAGGCGCAACCAGGCGTGCACCGACATCCCCGGCAACTTCGCCAAAGCGGCTGGCGCCGCTGTTCCAGTCATTCGTGGCGGCCTCGATCTCGGCCGCGTTGCGCGCAACGAAGTTCCACCACAACACGATCCCCTCTTCAAACGGGGCCCCGCCGATCAGCAGCAACTCGGCCGGCCCGTCGCTGCGCACGGCGATCTGCTGTCGTCCGGTGCCGAGGTAGAGCAGCGTGTCAGGGCCCAGCACCTCGCCCTCCACGACCGCTTCGCCGCTCAACGTGAGCGCCGCGTATTCGAAGGCAGGATCGGCCGGAACATCCGTGCTGGCGGCCTGCCTGGTCGCGAGGTCCATACCGACCAGCGGTGAGTGCACCGCCACCGGAGAGGTCCGGCCGAACGCTGTTCCTGCCAGCACCGTGATGTCAAACCCGCCCGACACCACGCGCGGCAGGTCCGGATAGTTCTGGAATGCCGGCGCCATGTACCGCCTGTCTTCGGGAAGTGCAATCCAGAGCTGGGCGGCGTGCAAGCGGCCGCCGGTGGCTACCGAATGCTCTGCGTGGGCAATGCCGTTGCCCGCCGTCATCAGGTTGACCTGCCCCGGCCTGACCAGTTGCTCGTAACCGAGGCTGTCGCGGTGCAGCACCTCACCCTCGATCATCCAGGTAAAGGTTTGCAGACCGATATGTGGATGCGGCCCGACGTTCAGCCCGTGGCCGTCGGGAAAGTCGATCGGACCCGCATGGTCGAGAAAGCACCAGGCGCCGACCATGCGCCGCTGCCGGTTGGGCAAGGCGCGGTGGATGACCAGGCCTTCTCCGACCTCCGCCGGCCGCGTCTGGATACGCTCCAGGACCGGCTGGCCGGGGCACGGCGCGCAGTCGCGCGACAGCGAAGCCGTGGATTGTGCCGTGGTGTTGCTCATGGTGGACTCCTTGCCGCCGACGCGGCGCGGTGATTGCCAGGCTGACCAGCCTACAGGCGGCCCGGCGCAGCCGGTAGGCGTACAAGATCGAACACCATGTTCGCACTGAGCGAACGCTCCCAAGCGCCTTCTTGAACTATGATCACGCCGTGACAGAAGCCACAGAAGTCCACACTTCCATGACCGAGACCATGCGGCGCCATTCCACCGCGCACCTGTTGCGCACCGCCCCCTGGCGCGCCCCGCGCTTGCACGCGTGAGCGCCGCAGCCTATGCCAGCGCAGGGCTGGCCGGCACGGCCCGGGCCTGGTGGCAAGCCGACCGCGGCCGCCTGCTCCATGCGACAAAGACCGTCATTGCCGTGCTGATGGCAACGTGGCTGTCGATGCGGCTGGAACTGGCCTCGCCGCGCACGGCAATGGTGTCGGTGGTCATCCTGATGATGCACCAGCACAGCGGCATGGTGCTGGCGAGGGGCTTCTACCGCGCCGTCGGCATGATGGTAGGCAGCGTGGCCGCGCTGCTGTTGATCTTTGCGTTCCCGCAGGAGCGCATGCTGTTCCTGCTGGGCTGGCCCTGGCCGTGTGGATCGGCCTGTGCATGGGCGGCGCGGCATATTTCCGCAACTACCAGTCGTACGGGTTCGTGCTGTCGGGCTATGCCACCTGCATTGCCGCAGTGCCGTCGATCTCCAACCCTTACGCCATCTTCGACAACGTCGTGATCAGCATGAGCGAGGTCTCGGTCGGCATTGCCTGCGCCGGCATGGTGAGCGGCCTGCTGTTTCCGCAGCGCGTGGCATCGATGCTGCTGGCCGCCGGGCAACAGCATATCGCCACCTTCGCCGGCTTCATCCGCAGCGCGCTGCAGGGCAGTGAGACCACCGCGCGACTTGGCACGCTGCACCTGCGCCTGGCCGGCGAGCGCGCACAGCTGGAAAGCCTGCGCAGCGCAGCGGTGTTCGAGGATCCGGAAATGCGCGCGAACAACGCGCTGATGCTGCGCCTGAACCACGATTTCCTCGAGGCACTGGCACGCTTCCATACCATCCACCAGCTCAGGGCCCGCCTGGCCAAGGCTGCCGACCACCGTGCGGGCGATGCACTGGACGCCCTGTTCGGGCGCCTTGCCGCGGTGCTGCCCGCCACAGCGGGGCGTACGCGACTGGAACTGGAGGAAATCGCCACACTGCACCGGGGCCTTCTCAGCCTCGATGCGGCACTGCCCGCTTACATCGCTGCGGCAAGGGCAACCCTGGCCGATGCGCCGCTGCTGGCAGCCGACCGCTTTGCCGCCGGCGCCACGGCGCTGCGCGAAGCCGTGTCCGACTTGCTGTCATATACCGACAATTTCCTGGCGCTGCGGGCCCCTGGCATCGCTGCGTCGCCGGCGCCACGCGAGCGGCCGCGCGGGCGTGCCAACCCGGCCAACCGGGCCTTCGCCCTCGCCTCGGGCATGCGCGCCACGGTGGCGGTACTGGTCAGCGCGTGGCTGTGGATCGTCTCGGGGTGGGCCGGCGGTAACTCCGGCGTGATCGCGGCAACCATCGCCATCTCGCTGTACTCGATCATGCCCCAGCCCATCGCCATTGCCCGCCAGATGCTGATCGGGTGCGCCCTGGCGTGGGTGGCGGGCCTCTTTTTCAATTTTTTCCTGCTGCCGCATCTCGACGGCTTCCTGCTGCTGGCCGTGGCGCTGGCGCCGTTCATTGCGATCGGCAGCTACGTCGGGACCTTCCCGCCGACTGCGGCGATCGGACTGGGCTTCGGCATCTATTTCTGCTTTCTCGGCAACCTCGGCAATCCGATGGTTTTCAACCCGGCCGGCTACCTCGACGCAGGCATCGCCACACTGATGGGTATCGCCATCGCCTCGCTGGCGTTCGCCACCATCGTGCCGCAGGGCGGCCACTGGCTGGCCGAGCAGTACCTGAAGCAGCTGCGCCAGCTGGTCGCGGCCGACATCTGCCGCTCCCCGCTCGCAGGACTGCGCCTTCACTTCGAAACCCATATCCGCGACTTCATCCAGTTTGCCGGCTCGCGCCCGCCAGCCGGGCGAGCCGGCCAGGCCGAGTTGCTGGGCTGGGCCTTTGCCGCGCTCGAGATCGGGTTGGGCACGATCGCCCTGCGCGAGATCACGGCCCGCGGCGTGCTGCCCGTGACCTGGGAGCGCCGCCAGGCGGACCTGCTGGCGGCCCTTTCCGCGCTGTTCCGCGCACCGTTGCCGGCCACTTTCGGGGCGGCCGTCCTGGTCCTGGAGCAAACCATCGCGTGGACCGGCCGCAACGCGTCGCCGGCCGCCGGCGAGGCGCGCGCCACCCTGCATGCGATGCGACTGTCGCTGCTTGACGATGCCTTGCCGCTGGTCGGCGTTGCCCAGGGACCAGATGCGCGCTGAGGCAACGCCGGCAAAGGCGGCACTACGGATGCTCGCGCTCGCCGGCGCCTGCATCGCCATGCTTGCAGCCTGTGCCAACACCGGCGGAATCGAACCCGCGGCCACGCCGCTGGACGCTGCCGCGGTCGACCCCGGCGCTGCGCTACGCGCCACGCAGCAAGATGCCGGCTGGCCCCAGCGGGCATGGTGGTCGCAACTCGGCGACCCAAACCTGGATGCTCTGGTGGCGCACGCGGTCGCCGGCTCGCCCGACATGCGCATCGCGCAGGCGCGCAGCGAACTGGCGTTGGCGCAGGCAAGGATCGCCGGCGCTGCCATCGAGCCCAACGTGCTTGCGGGAGGTGCCTTCGGTCGTACGCGCTTTCCGCGGCTGTCTTCGCCACAGCCCATCGGCGGGCATACCACCTGGAACAACCATCTCGCCGCCGATCTCTCCTACGACCTGGACCTTTGGGGACGCAACCGCGCAGCCCTGCAAGGCGCGTTGGACAACGTGCAAGCAGCGGCGGCCGATGCGCGCATGGCGCAGCTGAGCCTGGAGACAACCGTAGTGCGCGCCTATATCGACCTGGCACTGCAGTACGCGCTGCGCGACGTCAGCCAGGCCAACCTTGCGCGCCAGACCCGCATCCACGAGATCATTCGCAAGCGCAACAGCCGCGGCCTGGCCAGTGAACTGGAGTTGAGCGAGGCGGGCACACCGATCCCGGCACTGCAGGCGCAGGTACAGCAGGCAGACCGCGCCATCGCGCTGGTGAAGAACCAGCTCGCGGTGCTCAGTGGCGACGGCCCCGGCGCGGGCGACAAGCTGGCGCGCCCCGCCCTGGTCCTGACGGCGCCGATCGCGGTGCCTGCGTCGCTGCCGGCGGAACTGGTCGGGCACCGCCCGGACGTGGTGGCGCAACGCTGGCGCGTCGAGTCAGCCGCGCAGGGCATCAAGGTCACCAGGGCGGATTTCTACCCGAATATCAACCTGGTGGCGAGCATTGGCCTGGCATCGGCAGCCTTCGGCAACTTCTTCACCTTTGTCGACCGCGATGCGATCGGGCACAACGTGGGCGCGGCAATCTCGCTGCCAATCTTCGACGGCGGCCGCAGGCAGGGCAACCACGGTGTGGCCACGCGCAGTTACGACATCGCAGTCGAGAGCTACAACAAGGCCGTGCTGGCAGCCTTCCGGGGCGTGGCCGACGCGGTAATCTCGCTGCAATCGCTGACACGCCAGCAGGCTGGCATCGAACAGGCGCTGCGCGCGGCCCGGCAAACCTATGCACTGGCCGAGCGCGGCTACCGCAGCGGCTTTACCGACTACCTCAACGTCCTCGCCGCCGAGACCGAGTTGCGGCGCCAGGAACAGGGCCTGGCGCTGGTGCGCGCGGCCCGCCTGGACGCATGGGCGAGCCTGATGCAGGCGCTGGGCGGCGGCTTCGACGCTGCCGCGGTCGCCAGCGAGCCGACATGATGCACGCAGACGCCCACCATGCCACGTGAGATCGCACTGGCTTCCATCCTGATGCCGTCGCTGCTGCCGATATTTGTCGGCTGCCTGCTGCTGTACCTGCTGGTGGACCGCCTGCTTGTGCGCCTGGGCGTCTACCGGCGGGTGTGGCATCCGCCGCTGTTCCGGGTGTCGCTGTTCATATCGATCTTCAGTGGCATCGGGCTGGCGCTGTGGCGCTGAGTGCCGCGCAAGAAAAACGGACCTGAAACATGAAACTGAACGGACCTGCCGTGACGCGTGTGCTGGCCACGGGCCTGCTGCTCACTGCCGCGATCGCGCTGGGCTACAGCCTCTGGCAGCACTACATGTATTCACCCTGGACCCGGGACGGCCGCGTGCGGGCGGACGTGATCAACATCGCCGCCGATGTCTCCGGTCCGGTGTCCCGAATGCTGGTGCGGGACAACCAGGAAGTCCGCAAGGGCGAGTTGCTGTTCACGATCGACCCGGAGCGATTCCGGCAGGCGGTGGCACAGGCCGAGGCGCAGGCGCGCGCGCGCAAGGCCGAGCTGGACTTGCGCCACCAGCAGGCGTCGCGGCGCAAGGGCCTGGACAGCACCGTGGTCTCGGTCGAAAGCCGCGAAGACATCGGCGCGCAGGAGAAGCAGGCGAGGGCCAACTACGAAGCCAGCCTGGCCGCGCTGGACACGGCGCGGCTGAACCTGAGCCGCAGCGAAGTGCGCGCGCCGGTGGACGGCTACGTCACCAACCTCAACCTGCACGCCGGCGACTTCGTGAGTGCAGGCGCCGCGCGCATGGCAATGATCGACAAGCACTCCTATTGGATTTACGGATACTTCGAGGAAACCAAGCTGCCAAACGTGCACGTCGGCGCCAGGGCGGAGGTCAGGCTACTTTCGGGCGGCAAGCCACTGCGAGGACGCGTGGAAAGCATCGCGCGCGGCATCGCCGATCGCGACAATCCGACCAGCGCCAACCTGCTGGCGGACGTGAACCCGGTCTTCACCTGGATTCGGCTGGCGCAACGCATTCCCGTGCGCATCCGGCTGGACGCGCTGCCCGACGGCCTGCTGCTGGCCATGGGCACCACGTGCACCATCACCATCCTGCCGGAGCAGAAATAGCGCAGCTTCCGGCTGTCGCCATTCACGCCACAAGCTTCATCCGGTAGAACAGCTCCATGCTTTCCACCGCATCGCTGCCCTCCTCCTGGAAGCGGCGGATGTGGTCGGTCTGCGTATGGTGCGCCTCCTGCGCGGCAGGGCTCTCCCAATGCTCGACAAAGATGAACCGGCGCGGATCATCCTGATGCTCGAACATCTCATAGCGCAGGTTGCCTGCATCGCGGCGGGAAGGCTCCACCACGGCGCGTAGCTTTTCCCGCAGTTCTGTCGCGCACCCCGGCTTGGCATACAGGACCACCAACACATAGAAATCGCTCATCGTTCGTGTCCATCCGCGCATGTCGTGTCAGCACAGCCTAGTCAAATGCCGGAGTGCGGGCAGCAGAATCGGGATGTCCTATGCATTGTTCTGCCAACGAGAACAGCATGTTTGGCATACGGCTATCACGCTTGTTCCGATGCATGACTTATGCTGCAAGGGCTCCACGCGACGATCGATTGCAGCGCACTTGCAGGCATATCCCCCTTGCAGGGTCCGCGATGTCAGCGCCCGTTGCCAAAGAGCGGGGCACACGTCGCGCACGGTACATGCAACGCCTGCCCTGAAGCGCCGAGTAGCAGAAATCCCATCCCTTTGATCTGGAGATAACCATGGCCAGCGAACCCATTCGCGATCCCGCAAAAGACCACCTGCTGACTCCGCAGAACGCTGCCTTCGTGATCATCGATTACCAACCGGTCCAGGTGAACTCGATCGCCTCGATGGATCGGCAGCTGCTGGTCAATAACATCGTTGGCGCCTCGCGTGCCGCCGTGGCGTACAAGCTGCCGATCGTGCACTCCACCGTCAATGTGAAGACCGGCCTGAACAAGCCGCCGATCCCGCAGTTGCAGAAGGTGCTGGGCGATTTCCCCACCTACGACCGCACCACCATCAACTCCTGGGAAGACGTCGAGTTCCGCGAGGCAGTGAAGGCAACAGGCCGCAAGAAGCTGATCATGACCGCGCTGTGGACGGAAGCCTGCCTTACCTTCCCGGCGCTGGACGCGCTCAAGGAAGGCTATGAAGTCTATGTCGTGGCCGATGCAGTGGGCGGCACTTCCGTGGCCGCGCACGAGGCTGCGCTGCGCCGCATCGAACAGGCCGGCGGCAAGATGATCAGCGTGCCGCAGCTGTTCTGCGAACTGCAGCGCGACTGGTCGCGCAGCGAGACCGTCCCGGCGTTCATGGATCTCTTTATCCAGACCGGCGGCACCGCGGGCATCCAGTTCTCCTACGATCGCACCTGACGTGCAGGCGGGCCGGCATGCCGGCCCGTTCCATCATGCGCCTCGCGCTGCGCGGGGCGCCATCCCTCTTCCTTCTCACCCAACACCGTTCAGACGGGAGCCGGCATGGCCGACTACTATCTCCTTTCGGGCCGCTTGTTCATTGCCTTCATGTTCGTGCTGAGCGGCGCAAACAAGCTGATCTTCTTCAGCCACGGCCTGGACGAAGTGCGCTCGCGCAACTTGCCGTTCCCGCGCCTGGTGCTGTCGCTGACCATCCTCGTGCAGCTGACATGTGGCCTGGCCATCGTGGCCGGCTACCAGACCGGGATTGCCGCCCTCCTGCTGGCGGCCTTCACGCTGGCGACTGCAGTGGTCTTCTATGACTTCTGGAACCAGAAAGGCGCACAGCGCACGCTGCTGTTCACGGGATTTCTTGAGCACATCAGCATCATCGGGGGCTTTGTCATCCTGATGGCGGCGGGGCCCGGAAACCTCGTACTGCCCTTGCGTTGACCGTTCGCGACGGTCCCACCGCCGTGTTCCGAAGCCGCTGCGCAGCGGGACCCGACCAAGCTCACCCCATGAAATCTGCATTACCCACCCTGGCCGCGGCCTGCAGCGCACTGATGGTATCCGTCGCGCATGCGGACGTGGTCGGGCTCCCGCCGATGAACCTCGGCAATACCAGTTTCCTGGATGGCGTCGCCGGACCGGGCTTCCTGTTAGAGCTGGCCACCAGCTACTACCGTGCCACGCGCATCCGCGACGACGCCGGCAATGCCGTCCCCGGCAATCCACGCATCGAGACAGCAGCCATCGTGCCGCATATCGCCTATATATCGCCCGATGTCACGCTGCTCGGCGGCAACGTCGGCGCCGAGGTGCTGCTGCCGTTGGTGTACGCAAATATCCGCCCGGCCCCCGGTACAGGCGATCACAACTTCGCTGCCGGCGATATCCAGTTCAGCCCGTTCATTGTCCAGTGGTCCGGCCAGGCGCTGTTCGGCATGCCGTTCTTCCAGCGCATCGATCTGCTCTTTTCGGCCCCGACCGGGCAGTATGACCACAACCGCCTCGCCAATGCTGGCAGCAACGTCTGGACGGTGACGCCCCACTATGCCTTCACCCTCATGCCGACCGGCAAGCTGGAGGTGAGCGGCAGGCTCAACTACCAGTGGAGCGGCAAGAACACGCAGCCGCCGGCCTCACTGAACGCCGGCTCGGTCCAGCCAGGCGACGCGTTGTCGCTGAACCTCTCCGCTTCCTATGCGATCACCAAGCAGTTGCGGGTAGGTGTGGCGAGCTACATGCTGACGCAGCTCGGCGAGGACCGCATCGACGGCATCCGTCAGGCAAATTCGCGCGAGCGCGTCTTCGGCGCGGGGCCCGGACTGCTGGTGCAAGGGGATGGCTGGCAGGTCTTGCTGAACGCATACAAGGAATGGGGTGCAAGAAATCGCCCGGAAGGGAGCAAGATCGTCCTGCGGGTGCTGGCGCCACTTTGAGTTTGGGGCCGCGCGCGAAGCGCGAATCATGGCGCGCGGCAAGGATGCGCCGGCCCGATTGTGCTCAGCCCGCGCGCGGGCCCTCCACGAACGCGGCGAAGCCGGCAACGAACTCCCTGAGCCGCGCACGCATGCCGGCATCGGTGAGTTCGCCCTGCGCGTCGAATACCTGGCCGGCGCGCGCAACCAGCAGCCGGTTGCCGGTATAGTGCCGCGTGCCCAGCGTCTTGAGCACCGGCAGCCAGTCGTTCTGTGCCAGCACCGTGCCGAAGCCCCCGGCCGAGGCACCGAGGACCGCAACCGGGCGATTGCCGAAGACCACGGGAATATCCCCGGCCGGCCGCGAGAGCCAGTCGATAGCGTTCTTGAAGACGCCGGGGATGCCATTGTTGTATTCAGGCGTGGCCAGTATCAGGCCATCGCTCGCCATGACCTGGTCGCGCAATGCCACCACGGCGGCGGGCAAGCCCTCACGCGCCTCCAGATCCGCATCGTAAAGCGGAATGCCATGGAGGGTGGCGATATCAAGCCGGACCTGCGTGCCCGCCTCAGCCTGCGCCGCCCGCAGCAGTGCGGTGTTGTACGACTGTGCCCGCAGGCTGCCGGAAATTCCCAGGATCTGGATCATTTGTCACACCTCTTTTCATGAGGATGAAGGATACGGCTTTGCTCATTATCCAGCATGATAGAGCCTTGCCGGCGCGGAATGACTCCACCGCGCCTACACACTTGAACTCCCACTCGAATGTTGAAACGAACCGTGATGAAGATACGAGCGGCCCCAGTCTGGCGTTCGCTTGCCGCGGCCTGGCTCGCCGCAGGCGGTCTGCTCGGGACCGCGTCGCACCGCGTGCACGCCGGACAGATATGCGATGCGCCCTATGTCCATGACGGCGGACAGATCCGCTTCGAAGCGGACGGATTGACGCCGATGACAACCATTGCCTTCTTCCGCAACGTCAACGACCTCGAGCGCGACCTTTGTTCGTTCGATCTGGACATCTATTCCAAGTCCGCCCTCCGGCGCTTGATGGGGCCGCCCGTCGAGACCGTGCAGCGTCACCGGCTCGTGATCGACGAACGCTCGGGACAGCCTGTCGTGCGCAGTCTGAATGCACGCGTTCAGGCCCACGGCCAGTACACCGAGCTGGTCGGGGAAATGAGTACCAACTCGAACGGACTGCTGCTGTATCCGCCGGCGCTGACAGAGGGCCAGGTACTCCCCGCGGAAACGTTCGCGTCCCGCTACGACTTTCGTATTGTGGATCGCCGCACCGGCACCACTGTCTCTGATTTCCTTGGTTCCAATGTTCGCCTGACCTTGTCTGAGCGGACGGTGGGTCCGCTGCAGCGCCTGAAGCTTGCCACCGGCACACTGCTCTGCTGGCCGATCCGATATACCAAGTTCGTGGATCCTGGCCGCTTTCGGCTGGTCGATACCGATATCGAACTGGAGCCAACGGTGCTCGACATGACTGACTGGTATTGTCCCGCCCGGCGATTCGTCATGCGCCAGGAAGTTCGCTACAAAAATCAGCACCAGGTTGTCGATGTGGTGGAAATTGAATAGGGCAGCCGCTGAAGGGTTTCGCCATTGGAACACCTGCATTGCATAGCGCCAATCTGTGGCGGAAAAAAGCGCCCGATCAACGGGCGCAAACGGAGACGACCACGGAGGTAAAGCAGGCCCGGCTCCAGAATGAATGTCGCAGCAAACGGCTGCAGGGATAGCAAGGCGGGCCGACATGCCGTCCGGCCCGATGGACACGCCGGCTGTCTCGCCCCCCGTCACTCAATCGACCTGTGCTCCCGAGTTCTTGACGACCTTCGCCCATTTCACCAGATCGTCCTTGATCAGAGCGCGGAACTGCTCTGGCGTATTGGACGCGGCCTCGGCCCCTTGCGCGGCCAGCTTGTCCTGCACGTCCTTGCTATTCAGGACTTTGGTGGCCTCCGCATGAAGCTGGGCAAGAATTTCCTTTGGCGTACCGGCTGGCGCAAGCAACCCATACCAGGAGACCGCGCTGTACCCGGGAATGGCCTCCCCTATCGCTGGCACCTCGGGAATCAGTCTTGACCGCTTCTCTGTGGCCACGCCAAGTACGCGGAGTTGCCCTGCTTTCACGAACGGCATCACACCCGGCAAGCTGCCGAACGTTATGGGAACCTGGCCGGCAACCACGTCAGTAGCCGCTGCAGCCGCGCTCTTGTACGGAACGTGAGTAATATCGATGCCAGCCTTTGCCTTCAGCATTTCCCCGAGCAGATGATTCAGCGTGCCATTGCCCGCGGAGGCATAGTCCAGTTTTCCTGGTTTCGACCTGGCCAGGCCAATCAGATCCTGAACAGACCTGGCCTGGATTGCCGGGTTCGTGACCAGCAGGTACGGCGCCGTCGCCACCAGCGTAATCGGCTCGAAGTCCTTGAGCGGATCAAACGGAATCTTCCGGTATAGCGACGGGTTGATGGTGAACGAACTGCCGACTGTCAGCAGTAGCGTGTAGCCGTCGCGCGGTGCCTTCGCAGCGACCTGGATGCCGATATTCCCACCGGCGCCGGGCCGGTTGTCGACGACAATTGGCTGGCCCAGCACCGCACCGAGTCTTTGCGCCACGATTCTCGCCACGGCATCGTTGGCACCACCAGGCGCTTGTGGAACGATCAGTGTCACCGGCTTCACCGGATACCCAGTCGCCCAGCCTGAGCCGCTTATCAGTAGCGCGGGAACCCAGCCTCCAGTACGGAGAAGACGCAATGCCTTCCCTTTGATACCTTTCAATTCATGTCTCCTTTGAAGCGGCATGCCGCCACTTGTGAAGCATAAGCAGCAAGCCGTGATTCGATGAGGATGAAAGAGGTGAAGGGTGTCGTAAAGCAATAAATGGCGAGCGTGCCATCGCGTTTGGTGATGGCCGAATGGTGGCTACGGGGCGGATGGGTGGGAAGTGAAGCCATGCAGGATGCATCTGACCCGGCCGGACTTTCAGGCGCTAACGCCACGGCTGAACGGAGGCGCCAGCCAAGCCTGGCCTGCAAGGCAAGGTTGCCGTCATTGCCCGCGCTGGCTACGCTGCAAGCGTGGCGCACGCCAGCTTCTGCGTGACGGCCGGCTGGCCGTCCCCGGCCGGCTTGCTCGCCGTTCCTTGCACATATCCTTCCCGGAGATTGCGGCATGGCCATCCAGCTCAACCACACCATCGTCTTTTCTCACGACAAGAAGGTCTCCGCCGACTTCCTCTGCGAGATCCTCGGACGTCCCCCGGCCGAGCCGTTCGGGCCGTTTCTCGGCGTACGGCTGGACAATGACGTGACCCTGGACTTCATGGACGCGGAGGGCGATGTTGCTCTGCAGCACTATGCCTTCCTGGTCAGCGACGCCGAATTCGATCAGGGCTTTGCCCGCGTCCGCGCGCGCAACCTGACCTACTGGGCGGACCCGTACCGCCGCCGCCCGGGCGAGGTCAACACCGACGATGGCGGCCGCCGGATCTACTTCGAGGATCCGAGCAAGCACTTTCTGGAGATCTTTACGATGGGCTAGTGTCCTGCCATGAGCCTTTGACGAGACACTGGCGCCCTGCCACGCCAGCTCGATGCTTTGCAGCGTTGACTGCGCTTGGTTGATGCGGTTGCACCCCATAGAATGAAGTTGCGCCTTGGAAAGCGGCTCTGGTTTCTGCCGCATCAAAGGAGGATGTCATGGAACTTCATATGCAATCGCATCGCTACGCGCACCGGTGGCCGGACTGGCGTGCGGCGGCGCTGGCGGGCCTCGTCGCCGGGGTGGTATTCCTGGTGCTCGACTTGCTGGCGGCCATGCTGATGGGGGCCGGCGTGTGGAAGCCGCTGACCATGATCGCGGCCATCATGCTGGGCCCTGATGTGCTGGCGCAAGCCGCCACCTTCCAGATGAGCGTGCTGGTAGCGGCCGTGGTGGTCCACTTCGTGCTCTCTGTCGTGTTCGCGGTGATCCTGGCAGCGATCATGGCGCCGTTCCGTTTCGATTCGAGCGTCGGCATGGCCTCGGTGGTGGGAGCGCTGTTCGGCCTGGTCCTGTACCTCGTCAATTTTCACGGCATGACTGCCGTCTTCCCATGGTTTGCCGAAGCGCGAGGCTGGGTGACCGCCATTGCCCACATCGTGTTCGGCCTGGTCGCGGCTGACTCGTACCTGAAACTGGAGCGGCACGTGGATGCGTCCGCCGGCGGCACTGGCGGTACATAGGAGAGCAAGCGCAAAACGAGCAGCGGCAAGGCGCGCGATCCATGCAGGCCGTCGCCTATCCCTATCAGCCAGTGCCTGAACGGGGCACCCTGAGGTGCTTCCTGCTGGCCTTGTTCATGCACCTGCTGCTGGGTGCCCTGCTCTACTACGGCGTGCGCTGGCGCAGCGCGGCGCCTGAAGGTGTCGCGGCCGAACTGTGGGAGGCGATCCCGGAAGCCGCAACGCCAGCGCCTGCAATCACGCCGGTGCCAAGCCCGAAGCCGGTCGATGAGGAAGACGCCGACATCTCGCTGCAGGAAAAGCAGCGCAAGGCCGAGCAAGCCGCGCGCGACCAGGCACAAGCACGGCAGCGCGAGAACCAGGCCCGTGCCGAAGCGGCCCGCAAGGAGGCGCAACGCAAGGCGACGGAAGCGCAGCGCCAGGCCGACAATGCCCAGCGCCAGGGCGAACTGGCGCGCTTGCGGTCGCAGGCGGGCAATTCGGGAACACGGGTCGGCTCCGGCTCCGGCACCAAGCCTTCGTCCGGTTATGCCGAGCGGGTCCGGCAGCGGGTCAAGCCGAACATCATCTTCAATGAAGACGTCAGCGGCAACCCGGCGGCGGTGGTGGCCGTGGGCATGGCGCCGGATGGCTCGGTGCTGTCGGCGCGGCTCGCCAAGTCAAGCGGCAATGCGGCCTGGGACAACGCCGTGCTGCGCGCGGTGCAGCGCTCCGACCCGCTGCCGCGCGACGAGAACGGCGTTGCGCCCTCCAATATCCTCATTACCTTCTGGCCCAGGGACGAAGGCGGCTAGTAGTGCCGCCTCCTGTGCCCTGTCCAGGCGCTACGCCTCCATGTAGCCCTTGCGCAGCTTCTCCGCCACCAGCTTGTCCGCCTCGCGCCGTGCCCGCTCGGCGCTGTCGAACGTCTTCACGCTGGTCTGCCCTGTGCTGCCGATGCGGCCATAGGTGACGGAGAGCTCCGCCCCGCGTACGCTGGCGCGCCAGAACTTGCGCGAAGTGCCCTGCTCGAAGCGAAGCGTCCGCACCAGTTCCGCTTGCGCAGCCGATGCCATCGCCGCGTCCGTCCGGGCCTCGCCCGTTGACGCCGCATCCTGCACCGCGGCCGGCTTCGCCAACGGCACCGGGATCTCGACCTCCACGTCCAGCGCGCGATCCTCGCCATCGGCCAGCATGGCCTCGATGCGGGCCAGCACCGCGTCCCGATCGTCGAGCCAGTCCTTGCCGGGGATGTCCAGCACGCGCCAGCCGAAGCTGCGCAGGATGCCGGGGCGGAACACATAGCGCTCGGCGGTGTCCGTTACCGCCTCCGACGGCGCATCGAGCAGGATCGCCAGCGCGTAGCCTTGTCCCGACGCAGCGGCGATGGCCAGGTCGCAGCGGAACTGCGAGCGGCCGACGTTGGCGTGCACCTGGTGGCCGCGCGCACGCAGCGCCTCGGCCAGTGCGTCGCGGACGCTGTCTGGCGTGGGCTCGCGCGTAAAGGCGTCGCGCGCGCCGGGGTTCAGCGCGCCGAGCACCGACTGGGCGCGTTCGAACTGTCCGCGCGCGCTGGCCTGCGCGAACTGCAGGAACGCACGCAGCGCGGCAGCGCCATCGTTGTGCACGTTGGTGATGGCCTCGGCCTGGATCGTCGACACCACCGCCATCCGATGGCGCGCGCGGCTGAAGATCACGTTCAGGCGCTTCTCGCCGCCGCGCTGGTTGATCGGGCCGAAGTTCATCAGCATCTTGCCGTCCGGCCCAGGCGCGTAGCAGATGCTCAGGATGATCACGTCGCGCTCGTCGCCTTGCACGTTCTCCAGGTTCTTGACGAACAGTCCGTTGAACTGGTCGTCATCCTCGCGCACGTACTCGCGCTCGAGGCGCATCGCGAAGTCCGCGTCCTCGGCTGCCAGCGCCTCGAGCGCGGACTCGATGGCGCCCTGCTGCGCCTCGGAAAACGCCACGATGCCCAGGCTCAGCCCGGTCTCGCGGCGCAACAGCTCGCGCACGGTCCGGGCGATGTAGCCCGCCTCGGGCGCATTGCGGCGGTCGGCGTAGACGCCGTCGGCCAGCCGGTGGAAGCTGACCGGCCGCGCCAGCAGCGCGTCGGCGCCCGCGATGCCGGCATCCTCCTGGTCCGAGCGCAGCGCAGGCGCCTCGTCCTCGGCCTGCTCCAGCAAACGGTCGGGGATGGTGACGAGGCGCCCGTCGTAGAACGCCGCGTTGGAAAAGCTGATCAGCGATTCGTGACGGCTGCGGTAGTGCCACGCCAGCAGCGTGGCAGGCAGGTTGCGCGCGGCCTGGTTCAGCAGGCTGTCCGAATCGAGGTTGATGGCGATGCGTTCGCCCTCCTCTTCCACGACGATCTCGTCGTCGCCCTCGGCGCCGCCGGCCGTGAAGAAGCTCGTCGGCGGCAGCTGCATCTCGTCGCCGACCACCACCACCTGGCTTGCGCGGCTCAGCGCGGGCACCGCCTCCTCGGTCGGAATCTGGCTGGCCTCGTCGAAGATCACCACGTCGAACAGGTCCGGCGACAACGGCAGTGTATCGGACACCGACAGCGGGCTCATCAGCCAGATCGGCTTCAGGTCGTTGATGACGATGCCGGTCTCGTCGTCGGAGAGATCGCGGATGGAGCGGTGGCGCATGCTCTTGCCGAACTCGTGCTCCAGTTCGCGGCGACCCGTGGCGTATCGTTTCTTGAACGCCTTGCCGTCGGCGTCCAGCATCGTGGCCGACAGCGAGGACACGCGCACATGCTCGGCGAACTGCTTGTGGCGCGTGGCGCGCACCACCTGGGCGTTCAGCGCGAGCAGCTCGCGCTGACTCTGCGCCACGGCGCGCGCAGCCTGCGCCAGCGCCGCGCCGCCAAAGCGCGCCAGCACCGGGTTCTCGCGCGCGAGACGGCGCAGTGCCTCGTCGGCGACCAGCGCCTCGAGCTGCACCGGTGCGTGATCGAGCCACTGCAGCGTGGCGGCGCAGGCGGGGTCGCCCGCATGCACCGCGCGCAAGAGCGGCAACAGGTCGGGCAGGTCGTCGAGCGCCTCGCGCAGGTCGCGCAGCAGTTCGGCGATGTCGCCGAGGCGCGCGTCGTCGGCCAGCACCAGCCCGTCGCGCACGCGCTGCGCGAGCTTCTCCAGCGCCTCGCGCGCACCGGCCTCGGCGCGCGCCGCTGCGACCGGGTCGACGGCCTGGCGCAGGTGCGCGACCAGTTCGCGCGGGCCTGCGCCTGACTGCAGGCGCTGCTCGAGTTCGCCGAGCGCGCGCAGGAAGGCCTGCATCTCGCTGACGCCGTAGCGCCGGCGGCTGTCGGCATCGGCCGCGGCCAGCGCGGCGCTCGCGGCATGCTCGGCGGCCAGCGCTTCCAGCACCTTGCCGTAGCCCGGATGGACGGCGTGCTTGCCGAAGTCATAGCGGCGCTTCAGTTCGCCGCGCAGCCGCCACCATGTGGGCTGCAGCCAGCGCGCGAACGACGGCTCCAGCCGCCGCGCGAGCGCCAGCGCCGATTCGGTATCGCCGGGGCTCAGCTTGTCCTGCCAGTTCGACGTTGCGGCTTGCGCGTCGGCGAGTGCCTGCGCGCGCCGCTCCAGGTCCGCCCGGATCTCGCGCAGCGCGCCTTGCGCCGGCGAAGCCGGATCGAGCAGGTCCAGATGCGCGGCCAGGCCCGTGTCGAGCAGCCACTGGCTGTCGGCGGCAATTGCGCGTGCCTGTTCCAGCGCGGTGTCCTGGCCGGTCAGGCTGGCGGTACTGTCGAGCAGCGGGTCGAGCGCATCGAACAGCGCCTCGGCGTCATGGCACAGCTGCTCGGCGCGGCCATAGGCGCGCTCGTCGGCCAGCAGTTGCGGCGACAGGCGCGCGAACGGATGCGCGGCCAGGCTGTCGACACCGAAGCGCTCGCGCATCGCGCGGTGCACGCGGTGCGCGAGATCGCGCTGGCGGTCCCAGGCGGCCAGCGCCGGCAGGCGTTCGCGCAGCGCAGGCCCTGCCTCGGGCACAGCGGGCAACGCGGCCACGCGGCGCAGCAGCGCACGCACGCTGTCGCCGAGTGCCTCGGGCGCGCTGGCCATCGCCGACTCGAATGCGTCGATGCGCTGCTGGAATGCGTCCAGCGCCTCGGCGACCTGCGTGCGGCGGGCCGCCAGCGTGTCGCCATCGTGCGGCTGCGCGATCCACTGCTCGTAGCAGGCACGCAGGTCGGCAATGAAGGCCTTCTTGTCGGTCTGCGAGTCGTGGATCAGGCAGCACAGCGAATCCAGTCCGCTTTGCTTGAGCCGGTGGAACACCACGTCGAGCGCGGCGCGCTTCTCGCAGACGAACAGCACGCGCTTGCCGCGTCCGGCGTAGTCGGCGATCAGGTTGGTGATGGTCTGCGACTTGCCCGTTCCCGGCGGGCCCTGGATGATGAAGCTGCGCTGGCTGCGCGCGAGGCCGACGGCGGCGTTCTGCGTCGCATCGGCCGCCACCACGTTCCACTGCTCGGCCGGTGCGAGCGGCGCGGGCGCTTGCGTCTCCACGTCGCGCGGATCGATCGAGAACACGCGGTCGAACGCCGGATTGGCGCCGGGCTCGTCCAGCAACTGCGTGTAGTCGCGCACCAGCGACATCTTGCGGTAGTTGAAGTTGGCGAGCGTCACCTGCGTCAGATCCAGGTCCCAGGCATAACGGTGGCCTTCGGACTCCTCGAGCACGTAGCCCTGGCGCTCGTCGCTTTCAGCGGCGGCGGGGCCGCTCATGTGCGGCTGGCGCGGACCGGCTCCCGGTGTGGCGCCCGCCTCGAAGCGCTGTGGCAGCTCACTCGGCCGCACCCAATGCTCGAACAGAGCGCGCCCCAGCGGCCGGTAGTCGTCCTGCGCATAGCTGTACGGCGGCCGCCACCCGCCGGTGCGCGCGGCGGCCGGGCCCGGCTTGCGGCGCTGGAACTGCTGCATCCGCTGCAGCGCCTTCTGCCGCACCAGCCGCACCGCGGCCTTGTCGACCAGGCGCAGCTCCACCGAGGGCTCCGAGCGGCGAATCTGCGCAAGGATGCCGGCATGGATCTCCTCGAGCGAGGTCTTGCCGAGATCCACCGTCTCACCCAGCCGGATGTCGTACAGCTGGCTCAGGTAGTGGCGCAGCACCGGGTTGAACTCGGCCTCGCCGCCCGCGCACTGGATCACATACTGGTCGCGCACGCCCTTGCGTTTGACCAGCTCCACCGGCAGCCACAGCAGCGGCGTCACGATGCGCTCGTCCGGCGCCTCCTTCAGGTTGTGCCAGCGCAGGAACGCCACCACCAGGCGCAGGTTGCTGAAGCCGTACTCGGCGCGGTCGCGGCGGGTCTCGGCGATCAGGCGGTCCAGCGACGCCGGCAGGTATGGCTGGTCGTCGAAGCGCAGCCAGCGCTGCAGCGACACCGGCTTGCCCGCTACCAGGTCGGCGGCGAACGGTCCGCCCCAGGTGCAGATATGCTCGGGCCGCACGCTTTCGATCTGCAGCATCAGCGGCACGCTGGCCACGGTCACGTTGACGGTGGCCGCGGTCGGACGGAAGTGCAGCAGGCGGTTGCGCCGCGACAGATCGAACAGGCGGTCGCGCAGGTGCGTGAGCACGGCGGCGCGGCGCGGCGTGGCACCGTTCGTGCCGGCCAGCGCGCGTTCGACGTCCAGTCCCAGCGGCTGCTCGCGCCACGTACGCAGCCGGGTCGCCAGCGCGGCGACATCGGTGGCGCGGTCGTGGCGGTTGATCTCGGTCATCTCGACGATCACCGCGGCGACGATCGGATGCAAGCGCTCGTGCAGCAGGAACAGGTTGCGGCGATGCGCCACGAAACTGCGCAGGTCGTCCTCGTCGGCGAAGTCCAGGCCGCAGGCCAGGCTGGCGAGCACCATGCCGAGCAGGAAGACGTCGCCGATCTCGTCGTGGTGGCCAAGCAGGCGTTCCCAGCTGGCCGGGCCGCGTAGATAGACCGGACGTTCGACCGGCGCCGTAGCGTCAAGCTGCAGCACCAGGTCGGTCTGGTCGCGCTGCCCGTCGTCGGCGTGGCCGAGCTGCAGCGCGCCGACGATGTTCAGGCCCGAGGCCGGATGCGGCTGCACGCGATGCACCGCGCCGATGTCCATGACCGGTGCTTCACCATCGGGCCGGCGCAGGCGCAGCGCGCCTTCCTCGTCCACCAGGATGCTGTCGGGATCGAGCGCGGCCACCCTGCCCTGCGCGTGCAGCGCGGCAACCTGCGCGAACAGGGGCAGCACCAGCACCAGGACGTCGTCGGTGGGCAGCGCCGCGCCAGCCTGCGCGTCGACCAGGGCGCGCAGCGTGCGCGGCTCGCTGCTGCCGGCCATATCCGGAATGGTGTTGGTGCCGTGGGTCGTGCTGTCAGTCATGCCCGGCCCTCCCTGGCCAGTTCGCGGTGGAGTTGGCGCTGGTAGCGGTCCAGTTCGCGCTTGCCGAAGCCGGCGTCGCGGCGCAGGTTGCCTTGCAGCGCTTCCAGGCTGCCGAGCGCCTGCGCCACCTGGCCGGCGCGCAGCAGCGCCGCGTCCTGCTGGTCGGGGTCGGCGAGCGCCAGATCCATCATCAGCGCGTTGAGGTAGCCGCGCACGCTGTCGTCGGCCACGTCCGGCCCCAACCCCTCGGGGCCGATCGCTGGTTCGTCGTCGCGCCAGTCGGGGAACATCATGCGCACCTGCGCGAGCACTGCCTCGCTCGCCAGCGGCGTGCCGGCGAGGAAGTGGGCGAGGAAGCCGCGCGTCAGCGCCTGCAGCCGGATCTGTCCCGGCAGGTCCAGCTTCTCCAGCGCCAGCGGGCCGTGCAGGCGGGTTTCGATCCACGGATCGAAACCGGCCGCGCCCTCCCACCACAGCGCCAGCGCGCGCGCCCGGATAAAGGTCTCGGGATGGCTGTGGGCGGCGCTCGCGCCCGCTTCGTGGGCTTCGATCTCGGCCGCCTGGCGCAGGTAGGCGGCCGCGTCCACGCTGCCTATGCCGGTCTGCACCTTGACCAGCGTCGATACGGCCGGCGCCACCGCACGGGCGGCCACGGCGCCGCCGCGGTCGGCGAACAGCTCGGTGTGCAGCGCGTATCGGCGCCAGGTCTCGCGATGGCTGGCGCTGGCGCCGGGCGCGGCCAGCGCATCGTTCAGGATGCGGTCGGCCAGCAGGAACTGGCCGTCGTCGCGCGACCACAGCAGGTAGTGGGCCAGTTCATGGCCGAACACCGCCAGCAGCTCCGGCGGCGACAGCCGTTCCAGCAGCGGCCCCTGCAGGACGATGTGGACCTCCGCGGGCACGTAGACCAGCGAGGCGTTCATGTCCAGGCCCGGGGACTGGTAGAGCGTGGCGGGCGCGTCGATGCCGAGCCGCGCCATCGCCTCGGCCAGCGCCGCGTGCACGTCGGCGTGCGCGTCCGCCTCGATGCGGTAGGTGTCGCGCAGCAGCATCGAGCGCAGTGCCTCGCGGTGATCGGCGCCGGTTGCACGGGCGCCGGCCCAGCGCCAGACCTCGGGCTCATGGCGACGCAGGTAGTCGACCACCGTTGCGTGATAGGCCGGCGGCACCAGCGCGCCGCGATCCGGGGCGTGAGAGTCCATGCGGGACGTTCCAGGGTTGCGTGGAAGCCGATTCTACAGGGGGAGCATGGCGTTGGCGCCATCCATCAGCGCGGGCCATGCCCGTATGGGCATGGCCAGCTTGACGCTGTCGGGGGTAGTCGGAGACGGGAATGCCGGCGCGGGAAGTGGCTGACGGCTGAAGCTGTTGGTTTGGGTGGGCGGCTGATACGCCGCAAGTTTGTTTCTGCCCAACATTTGCTCCGCCAATCGGGCGGAATTCGCTGATGACGGGGCTGCCGCTCCATTTTTGTCGGTCCGCATCCGGTGGCACAGCTTCTGCGTATAAGCGAGAGGACGCCGCCGCGTTCTGCCCTTCTTACCGCAAATCGGAGTACCGCCATGATCCGCCAGCTCGCCAACACGATCTTCGCCACCGCCGCGATTGCAGTCGCCTGCACTGCCGGCATTGCCCATGCCGCCGCCCGCGACAGCGCTGCTGCCGGCGACAAGTCCGGCTGCACCTTCCGCGTCGACATGCGCGACGTCTATAGCAACAGTGCGCGGGCCGGCCGCTTCGACGTCTTCATCGACGGCACCCGCGTCGAGGCTTCACCCGTCAAGGAGCACTCGGTTTCTGGCCTGGACCGTAGTGGCGTGTCGGCCGATCCTGCCCGCAAATTCGACATCTACACTGACGGCGCCCTGGCCGGCATGGACCGCAGCGGTCCTTCAGCCGATCCCGCGCGCAAGTTCGACGTCTATACCGACGGCGCCCTGGCATAGCCCACGCTCAGTGAGCCTGCCCCAGGCAGGCAGCCATCGTCAAACGCGCTTGTGCGCCCTTTGGAACGTATTTCTCCCGGCTCCAAAGGGCGCTTTTTTGCTGGCACGACGCCGGCAGTGCGGCGCGCCGCCGGCGTCCGGGCCGGAGCCCGCGTCAGCCCAGCGCCGGGTAGTCGACGTAACCGTGCGCACCATTGCCGCCGTACAGTGAAGCGTCCTCAAAGGGGCGGTTCAGCGGCTTGTTTTCGCGGAAGCGGCGCGGCAGGTCGGGGTTGGTGATCATCTTGCGGCCGAACGAGACCATGTCGGCACTGCCGCTGCGAATCGCCTCTTCGGCCATCTCCCTGGAGTAGCCGTTGTTGACCATCCATACGCCGGTGTACAGGCGGTGCAGCGCTTCATAATCGAAAGGCGCGTTGTCGCGCGGGCCGCCGGTGTGGCCTTCTACGACGTGGATATACACCGGATGCAGCTTCTCCAGTTCACGCACGACATGTTCGAACAGTGGCTGTGGGTTGCTCTCCAGCGCGTCGTTGACGGGCGAAACCGGTGCCAAGCGAATGCCGACCCGGTCGGCACCGATCTCATTGACCACGGCAGCCATGACTTCGAGCAGGAAGCGCGCGCGGTTTTCGATGCTGCCGCCATACGCGTCGGTGCGATTGTTCGTGCCATCGCGCAGGAAGGCGTCAAGCAGGTAGCCGTGCGCGCCATGGACTTCGACCCCGTCGAAGCCGGCCTGGATGGCATTGGCTGCAGCGGTGCGGAAGTCATCGACAATACCAGCGATCTCGGCCGTCTCGAGCGCGCGCGGGACCGAGCATTCGACGTAGCCTTTGCCGTTGATATAGGTCTTGGCATTGGCAGCGATGGCCGACGGTGCGACCGGGGCCTGGTTGTCCGGCTGGAAGTGCGTGTGGGACATGCGGCCGGTGTGCCAGATCTGCAGGAAGATCCTGCCGCCCTGCGCGTGGACCGCGTCGGTCACCTTCGTCCAGGCGGCGATCTGCTCGGGGGTATAGATGCCCGGCGTATTGGTGTAGCCCTGGGCTGTGGTCGAGACCTGCGTGGCTTCAGCGATGATCAGGCCGACGCTGGCGCGCTGGCTGTAGTACTCGACCACCATGTCGGTCGGCACCAGGTTGTCGTCGGCGCGGCTGCGCGTGAGCGGCGCCATGGCCATGCGGTTGGCAAGTTCGAGCTTGCCCAGCCTGATCGGCTGGAACAAAGCATCCGCGAGAAAGGCTTCTTTCTGTGCGCCCATGAATGGCTTACTCCGTGGTTGGTCTATGGCTTGCAGCGGCCACAACGTTGGTAGCGGCCGGCTGGAACAGGTGGTCGAACATCAGGTCGACGCTGCGGCGCAGCGGCTCGACCGAGCGTTCGAGCTTCATGCGCAGCAAGGCGCCCTCCCAGGCATCCCAGACCAGCCCGGAGAGGTCGGCAGGCGCAATGTCCGTACGGATTGAGCCGTGCGCCTGGGCCTGGCTGATCATGCCGGCCAGGCGTTCGCGCCAGGCCATCTGGGCTGCCTGCAGGGCGGTCCGGCAGGTGTCGCTCGACAAGGCAATCTCCGCCGCAAAGTTGCCGATCAGGCACCCTGCCTGCACCGTCCTGGACAGGTGGTAGGCAATCATCTGGGTGAAGACGTAGCGGATTGCCGCCATCGGCTCTGGCGGCGCGGCCTCCATCATGGCTTCCCACGACCGCTGCAGGTAGTCCGCGTACTGCGCGACGATGACCGCGGCAAACGTTTCCTTGCTTTCGAAATGGTTGTAGAACGAGCCTTTGGGCACGCCGGCGTGGTCGGTGATCTGCTGGATGCCGGTGGCGTTGTAGCCGTGGCGCGAAAACAGTTCGCGCCCTGCCTTCGTCAGGCGGTCAGGGATGTCGGTCTTGTCTGCGGTGCGTGCCATGGCTAAATAATATGACCAGTCGTCTTAAAAAGTCAAACGATCCTGGTCATCGCGGCTATCTTTACGGTATGCAGTTGCGGGCACCCAGAATTGGGTGCGGGCTACTTGTGGCGTGGGCGTATTCTGGGGCAATCCACCTCGTCATGCGGCCGCGCCACGGCGCGCCCCTGGAGCTGGTATTTGGAAAAACCCGTGCCCACCACGCCATGGTCGGTCATATCGTCAACCGCGATGATGCGTCGGCTCATGTGCTGGCCTCGCCCATCCACGTCCAGACAACCAGCGCTTCATCTGATGGCGAAAGCCCGAAGCGGATCATCGGCATCCCTTTTTGCCGCAGGATGCCGGACTTGCTGGCCACCCAATCCGCCTGAGGGTGTCCGGTCGGAAGCGAGGCGCGCCAGATGCCGGACAGAGGTGTGGTTTCGCCTGAGCGCACCGTGACCGGATCGCCGGTCTGCGTCGGCGGTGCGTTCACGCGGAAACGCACACCATCCAGCAGCCTGTCCCAGAGGGCTACAGCTTCTTCGTCCGTCAGCGAGGCCTGATCCGCAGCGCCGATGCGATTGGCCGCCACCTTGGTGTACATCTTGGCGCCGATCACTGCCGGATGCAGCGTCGTTCGCTCCCTGCCAACAGCTTCCCACTCGAAGTCATGCGTGCCATCCGCACGGCGGACCAGCGATTCTTCCCCTTGCCAGACGCCGACCGTGCGCTTGCCCTCGCGCAGGGTCGTCAATTTCGGGTAGCGGCTACCCAGGTACTTCCTTTGCTCGGCAATCGAAGTCAGCAGACCAGGTTCGCCGTCCACGCTGGCCAGCTTGTTGGAGTCCACCGAAAAGCTGACATCGGGCAGGCTGGGCAGCCGAATGCCCGCGCCAAAGATCTCCTGATAGCTGCCGGACGCGTCCGCGACGAAGCCGTGGTCGATGCAGACGCCGGGGGCAGTGGGAATGTCTGCGTTGTCGCGTGCTCGGATGCCACGCACCAGGGGGGCAAGTTCCTCGCCACCATAGAACCACTCGAACAGATTCGAACCAGATGCCACGAAGGTATGCGCCATTTCCACCCCGTAGTCGATTGAGAGTTGGTCTTCAAAATATCGAATTTCCCAGCTTCGCGAGGTTGCCGCCTGACCAAAATAGCTAATCTTGGCAGTTCGATCCTTACTAAGAATCTCGCGACGAAATGACTCCGCTCGCTCTTTCAAGCGTTCCGCTTGTCCGATGTGCGTAATAATCTTGCCGGGAAACTCCCGGAAGCCCCACCGCAACTCGGCTTCCGCCGGAACCTCCATCACATAGCGGCCAAAGCACACCTGCTTGGTCTTGGCGAAGAGAGGCTGCAAGCGCGGCGACAGCGCAACGGGTTCCGACATCTTGTTCTCCGGATACGCAAACGATTGGCAGCCCGCGAGCAGCAGGCTGGCCAGAATGATTGCAAAGCCACGGCGGGTCATCGGTCCCACCATGTCGCGGTGTTGGCAATCTTGATGATCGAATACAGCGCGCTCGCCAGCACCTGGTCATTCTGATAGCTGCCCTGATGCTCGTAGCCGGTTTGCCGGAATAGCGTCCCGCGCACGGCTTCGGCGGACGCCTTGGCGGGCACCGTCTGGTCACCTGCGTCAATCGGTGGCTCCAGGCGCAGTGTCAGCGGCTGTCTGCTCTTGGTGCGCACCACGATGCGGCCCTCGGCATCCTCGCTCTCGATGGTCCACGTGAGTGGGTCGCCATGTGGCGCCAGATCGGCCGTCTCCGCCCGCCAGGTCACGCTGCCGTAGGACTTCTGCGAACTGTCTTCGCCGTAGCTGGCATAGGTCGTGGGGTGGTACAGGTTCTTGATGTTCTTGTGGAAAAGCTGCGCGGCGGCAATCCGTTTCTTCGCGAGCGCATATGGATCTGCACGCTCATATTTCTTGCCCGCCGGATTGATCCAATCCGGATTCAGCAGCCGCCACCAAGCCTGAGGATTGCGCGTGTAGATGTCGTAGACCGGGTCGCCCACCGCCATCGGCGGCGCAGGCTTGTCCACGCCCAGCTTCTGATGCAAGTCCAGATCGCTCAGATACGCCTTCAAGGGTGCATCCGAGGTAATCGGCAGCGCCATGGCCTGCCGGTAGTCGCCGGTCTGCAGACGCAACCATCCTCGCGGATAGGAGGCGGTCGGCAGCAGCTCCAGTGGCCCCGAGGCATTGGCAAAGACCGCCGTCACTTCCTTGCCCGTTCTGCCCATGACATTGCGGGCAATATCCCCAACCAGATTGTCCTGCACGTCGGACCCTGTACGCACGCGCTTGTAGGCGGCCCCGGCCCCGAGCGCAGGCTGGACGCTATGGTAGACGCCGAGAATCCTGTCCTGCGCGTTGCCGTAGTCCGGATGCAGCAGTGCCCGGGCCACCAGGCCACCCATCGAGTGCGTGACCACGATCACCTTTTCGCACTGCCGCCCGTTGGCCGTGTACATCCCGATGATTTCGTCGATGCGCCTGGCCAGCTTCTTTGCGGACGTGCCATTGCTTTCCAGCCAGTTGTAGCCCATCGCGTAGACCGGATACCAGCAGTTCGCCACGCGCAGGACATCGGCCTCGGTCAGCGCATCGCCGGCGCCGCCCCAATAGGCGGGGGTGACGCCCAGCACTTCCACCTTCTTGCCCTCCTTCCAGGTCGGCGAGAGTTCCCCGGCCACCAGCATGTCGTTCAGGTGAGCCTCCATGAGCTTGATCACCTCACCGTAGGTCTCGAACATGACTTCGCTCCAGCCGCGCCAGCGCGCCTTCTGCGCGGCGGTGGCCTCGTGCTTGCCGCGCCTGGCCTTCCACTGCTCGGCGGCAGGCGGCAGTGGCGCGCTCATCAGCAAGCCGATATCGGGCAGCCCATCGGGGACGTTGCCGTGCCGCTTGTCGGAATTGACCGTCTCTTTGCCGGTCATGTCGAACCTTCCGGCGTCCTCGGTGATCTCGTAACGGTCCACTTCGGTTTCGTCGGGATCGAAGTTCATTTGCCGCCGGCCCGGAGAGTCGTTGCGGCGGGCAAGCGTGTCCCCAGTGTCATCCGGCCGCCAGGCAATGTTGTCATCGCGCTCAAGATCCTTCTGCCGCTTCCGGCTCATGCGAAGGTGGCTCCCCATGATGCCCGGCAGGAAGATGACCGGAATCACCTTGTCAGGCGGCACCGGCAGACTGACGCGGCGCGTGTCGGTCGAAGGTGTGAGTGCAACGACGGCTCCGGCGTGCCCGCCAATTTCTTCGCCGGTTTTCAGATGGATGCGATCAGCGGCCACTTGCGGACTCCAGAATCTGAATCATGATGTTTTCGGCGCCTTGGCTTTGCTGGAGCTTGGTCAGCCCATCGGGGCCGGTGACGCCCTCGATCACGCTGCCGTCGGATTGCGTCAGGCGGAATTTCCGGTTCCTGGCGGGCGAGCCGTCGGGCAGATGCAAGTACACCTCCTGATCGAAATCGCTCTGCGGTAGCGCCAGGGCGCTGGGGTTCATGCCATCCGGGCCATCGACACTGAAATCGGTCGCGTGAATCTGCCTTACCCCGCTCATGCCCTCGACGATCTGCGAGGGAGTCACGCGCATATAGGTCTGTCCGACCTTCAACAGAATGCCCTGGTCGGCCTCGAGAACGATGTCGCCAAGCGCGCGGAAATGAATGTTGCGTTTGGCGGTGCCCTTGATGTCGCCATCCTGCGCTTCGAGCGCAATGTGGTCCGTGGCGGCCACCAGCCGTATGCCGAGGCTGTGCGCGAACAGCGCAATCCGTCGCGCCGCGCTGGCAAAGATGCCGCCGCTGCTGACGATGGATGCGTGCTTGCCAGTCGTGACAGCCAGATGCTCGCCGCTGTGCAATTGGGTGGATTTGGCGGTCGTCGCGGCCAATCCTGCTGCCGACGCAAGGACGAGATGAGGCGCGGTCAACTCGCCATTGACCTCGCCCGAACCGCGGATTTCTTCATCCTGGGCCTTGAGCGCCTTGGCGACGTCCTGCTGTTCCTCATCCTGCGCGTGATGGTGCTGCGCGAGCTGGCCCATGATGTCGTGGGCATGCTGGGCCTGCTGCAGCCGGTCAACCGTCTCGCCCATGTCCTTGTGGTGCGCCCTGGCATCGGGCCGGGCCTCGGTGCTGATCAGCAGGCCATCGCCGCCGCGCACGGCACCGTGCCCATCGGTGCGCAGTTCGAAGCCGTTGCCCCGATGATCCTGGCGACCCCGGTGGTCCTCGATGCGGCTCAGGTAGCCCAGGCTCAGTTGCGAGCGCTGGTAGTCCGAAGACAGCTGGGACTGGATTTGCCCCTTGGTATCGTCGAACACCAGATGACCGCTGCTGGAGCCGTCATGCTCGCGGCTGCGGATGCCGGTCAGCGCATGCTGATGCGGTAGCTGCCACGGCGGCATGTTGAGGCTGTTCGGCACCGCGCCCGTCACGATGGGCTTGTCCGGATCACCGCCGTCCAGGAACATCACCAGCACTTCGCTGCCGATGCGCGGGATGCTGACCTGGCCGTACTGCGAACCCGCCCATGGCGTCGCCACGCGCACCCAGCAGGACATCTTGTTGAAGCGGTCCCACGGAAACTGCACGCGCACGCGCCCGAAGCGGTCGGGCCATACGGTATGGCCTTCGGGGCCAACTACCGTCGCGCTTTGCGGGCCAGTGACCACTGGCCACGGGATGCTCAGTGCCGGGCGGAAGACCTCATGGGTGGGGTGACACTCGAATTCGACGCGGCATTGCCACCGCTGGCCTTCACCCGAGGCTTCGGCCACGTCTTCCAGCCTGAGGTTGGCGCCAAGCACCACGTACTCGCGGTTGGCCGCCTGCTGGGGGTGTCCCTTCACGTGCATGGTGCAGCCGGGCACCACCGCGCGCAGGTTGCCGGTGCCAAAGCAGCGCAGGCCGCGCGAACGGATCTCCTCCATGCGGATGCGCGCGATCATGTCGCCTTCGTCCCACGGGCGGTTGTCCGTGGCCGGCTGGGCATGCTCGCTAGGGAAGTCGTACACTTCCTGGTGCAGCGCGCCAGTGTTCAGGCCCGTGTCTCGCGGGTCCGAACTGCAGGCGGTCAGGTTGCCGCGCGGCTGGGTGAAGCTGTAGGCATTGGTCGTGTACTTGCCTGCGACCACGGCATCGACGACCGAAAAAGCATCGAGGTGTTCCTGATCGACCCTGACGCCAGGCGGAAGGATTTCCAGCACCTGATACGCCTCGCTCTGCATGCTGAAATAACCACCGACGTGATCGACCAGAACCAGGCGGTGCTTGCCGTCAGAATGTTCGAAGAACCACGATATTCCCCAGTGCTGCATGAGGCGGGCGATGAAGGTGTAGTCGCTCTCGTCGCACTGGGTGCGGTAGACCCGTCTGGGGTATTTCGCCACGTCGAGCCTGCGCTCAACCGGAAAGGAGTACGCAGACAGGACCTCTTCGATGATCTCGATATCGGTGCGGTTCTCGAAGACGCGGCTGTTCCTGTTCTGGGAGGCGATCCAGAGCCAGGGACGCAGCGTCAGTCCGTAGACGAAGTGCCGCCCTTCGGCGCGCAGGTAGCGGGCACGATCGACAATGCCGCTGATCTCGCGCGTGCCTGCGCCAATGTGTCCCGCCAACCCCGTACCCATGCCGTCGAGTTCGATATGCACGGTCAGCTCGCGCCCGTTCATCTCGCGCAAGTCGAAGTTGCCTTCCGGGCCGTGGAAGTTGTAGGCCTTGTCTGGCGTTTTCAGTTCGATGTCGTATTCGAACAGGCCGCAGACGCCTTCCTTGCCCTCCAGGCGTACGAAGGTGAAGGGGGATTGCCCGAGAATTTCCGGCAAGGCGGGGCCGGAGACCGTGACGGTGCGGGCGGGAAAAGGCAGATTGTCGCGGATACCCATGCGAGCGGCCTCCTGAGAGAGGATTACCGCATGGCACCCGTGTTACGCGCGAAGCACCATCTGCGGAGCGCAGGCGATGTTATCCGCAAAACGGACGTTACACGTGTCAAAGATTGCAACGTTTATCCAAGCCACAGCAAATTAAGACGATTCCTAGCCATCATGCAGCATTTTCCGCTGCTGCCAGCAGTGCCGCCCAGCCCCGATGATCGGAAGCCCGATCAAGGGCGGCTCTCTCGCCGGGTAGCCAGCGCACATTTTGTCGAAAGTTGCCAGAACGTTTTCCGGACCACCAAAGACAAAACCCCTCGCAGCACACGCTGTCGAGGGGTTTTGGGAATAAGAGCCTGGCGATGACCTACTTTCACACG
>NZ_JBYSZI010000059.1:0-42724 GCF_058787075.1 Cupriavidus sp. FW305-46 | reverse complement strand
GGGTAGTCATTGGGGGCCTGAGAGGAAGGGGTTAGCGGCGCGCCGCATGCATCGTTATTTGCCAACCGATCGGTCGGTTAATTATATGCACATCCGGCTCGCCACCGCACCCCGCGGCCCCAACGTGCGTCAGGCCGCTGCCACCAACTGGTCGATCGCGCCGAATACCGAATGGCCCTGTGCGTCGAACATCTCGATCTTGACCGCGTCGCCGAACTTCATGAACTCGGTCGCGGGCTCGCCCTCATCGATGGTTTCCAGCATGCGCTTCTCGGCAATGCAGCAGTAGCCCTTCTTGCGGTCGACGTTGGAGATCGTGCCCGAGCCCACGATGCTGCCGGCGCGCACATTGCGCGTCTTGCAGATATGCGCGATCAGCTGGCCGAAGTCGAACACCATGTCGGTGCCGCAGTCGGGCTGGCCCACCTTCTTGCTGTTCCAGTGCACGGTCATCGGCAGGTGCACCTTGCGCTCGCGCCAGGCCTCGCCGAGTTCGTCGGGGGTCACCGCCACCGGCGAGAACGCCGTGGCCGGCTTGCTCTGGAAGAAGCCGAAGCCCTTGCCCAGTTCGGCCGGAATCAGGTTGCGCAGCGAGACATCGTTGGCCAGCATCACCAGCCGGATGGCTTCGCCGGCCTGCTCGGGCGTGGCGCCCATCCTCACGTCGCCGGTGATCACGGCCACCTCGGCCTCGAAGTCGATGCCAAACGCCTCGCTGGCGCAGACGATATCGTCCTGCGGCCCGACGAAGTCGTCCGAGCCCCCCTGGTACATCAGCGGGTCGGTCCAGAACTCGGGCGGCATTTCGGCGCCGCGCGCCTTGCGCACCAGTTCAACGTGGTTGACGTAGGCCGAGCCGTCGGCCCACTGGTAGGCGCGCGGCAGCGGCGCCATGCAGTCCCTGGGGACGAACGCGAAGGGGTGGCGTGCGCGGCCGGCGTTGAGCGCGTCGTACAGGTCCTGCAGCTGGGGCGCGTAGAAATTCCAGTCGTCCAGCACGGTCTGCAGCTTGCCGGCGATGTCGGTGGCGTAGTGGGCTTGCTTCAGGTCGCGCGACACGACCACCAGCTGGCCGTCGCGCGAACCGTCCTTCAGGGTTGCGAGTTTCATGGGTGCGATGGGGTAGGGATCAGGGGCGCCTGCATCGCAGGCGCGGCGGCCGCTAGTCTACCGTGGCGCGCCCGCGCGCCAGTCAGTCGACGGTGATGCCCTTGGCCTTGATCAGCTTGCCCCAGCGCTCGCCCTCGGCGCGCGCGTAGCTGGCGAATTCCTCGGGCGTGCTGTAGACCGCCTCCACGCCCACGCCTTCCAGCTTCTTCTGCACCTCGGGCGTCTTCAGCGCCTTGACCAGTTCGGCGTTCAGGCGCGTGACCACGGCCTTGGGCGTGCCGGCCGGCGCCACCATGCCTTGCCAGGCGTAAGCCTCGAAGCCGGCCACGCCGCCCTCGGCCACGGTCGGCACGCTGGGCAGCACGGCAAGGCGCTTGGGCGTGGCCACGCCGAGCGCGCGCAGCTTGCCCGCCTGCACATTCTGCTGGCCCGAGGCCAGGTCCAGGAACATCAGGTCGACCTGGCCCGCGAGCAGGTCCTGCACCGCCGGCGCCGCGCCCTTGTAGGGCACGTGCGTCATCTTGACCCGGGTCTGGTCCATGAACAGTTCCATTGCCAGGTGGTGCGGGCTGCCAGCGCCAGGCGAGCCGAAATTGACCTTGCCCGGGTTCTTCTGCGCGTACTCGACCACTTCCTTGAGCGTGCGCGCCGGGAAATTGGGATTGGCCACCAGCACCAGCGGGAAGCGCGCAAGCTGGCCGATGTAGACGAAGTCCTTGTCCGGGTTGTACGGCAGCTTCTTGTACAGCGACGGATTGGCGGCCAGCGTGGCGGTGTCGGCGGTGAGCACGGTGTAGCCGTCGGGCTTGGCATGCGCCACGGCGTCGGCGCCGACGATCGTCGCCGCGCCCGGGCGGTTGTCGATCACCACCTGCTTGCCCAGCCCCGGGGTAATGGCCTGGGCCACGGTGCGCGCCACCACGTCGGTGCCGCCGCCAGCGGGATAGGGCACGACCCAGCGGATCGGCTGCGACGGCCAGTCATCGGCGCGCGCGGGGGCGCTGGCGGTGAACAGGGCGGCAAACAGGGTACCGGCCGTCAATGCGGCGAGGGCGGGGCGGAAGTGGCCAAGGGGGCGCATCGGTTGTCTCCGTGTTAAAAAGGGCCCGGTTCGGGCGGGCTTGCACGAGAGGCATGCCGCCGGCCAGGTCTGTTGCGAAGAAAGTCTACCGATGGCTTAAAAATTGGTAAATCGATTTCGCTATAGTAAATTTACCTACGAATTTCCCCGGCCCCTGGGGATAGCCAACCATCCGCCGCATGTCAGAGATCGAAGAAGAAGACACCAAGCTGCGTTCCGGCATCCAGTCCATCGAGGTGGGCTTCAGGCTGCTGCAGGCGCTGGCGGTGTCGCCGCGCGCGATGATGCTGCGCGACCTGGCAGCCGCCGCCGACATGAACCCGGCCAAGGCCCATCGCTATCTGGTCAGCTTCATGCGGCTGGGCGCGGTGGCGCAGGACCCCGTCAGCGGGCGCTATGACCTGGGCCCGTTCGCGCTGCAGCTGGGCCTGGCCGGGCTGAACCGTCTCGATCCGGTCAAGAAGGCGCGCCCGATCCTGTCGCAGCTGCGCGACGAACTGGACCTGACCGCCGGCATTGCCGTGTGGGGCAACCACGGTCCCACCGTGGTGCACTGGGAGGAATCCAGCCATCCCGTCACCGTCAGCCTGCGCCTGGGCGATGTGATGCCGATGCTGAACTCCGCCACCGGGCGCCTGTATGGCGCCTACCTGCCGCGCAAGCAGACCCTGCCGCTGATCGAACGCGAGCTGGGCGCTCGCGGCAATGACGGCTTGCCCGACATGCCGCGCTCGCTGGCCGAATACGACGCGATCTGCGCCGAGGTGCGCGCGCATGGCGCGGCGCGTACGCTCGGCGGCGTGCTGCCGGGTATCAATGCGTTCTCGATGCCGGTGTTCAACGCCAACGGCCACCTGGCCATGGGGCTGATCGTGCTGGGCGCGCAGAGCATATTCGATGCAGAATGGGGCGGTACGATGGATCGTCGCATCCGCGACATCGCCCAACAGCTCTCATCGGAACTTGGCTACCTTGGTGCAGCCACCCCGGCCGGAGAAACCGGCCAATCCTGATCCCCTCGCCCGGCCCGGCGCGGATCCCCGCGTCTGGCGCCGGCGGCGCTGGATCATCGTGATCGCCCTGGTGCTGCTGGTCCACGTGCTGGCCGTGGTGGGCTTCGTGCGCATGCCGGGGCCGCTGATCCCGGTGGATGTCAGCAACACGCCCACGCTGGAAGCGGTGCTGCTGCCGCCGCCCAGGCCGCCAGCCCCACCCGCGCCGCGGCCGGTGCCGCGCCCGCGCCCGCAGCCCAGGGCGGCCGCGCCGGCCCCGGAACCCGCGCCGCAGGAAGCCCCCGCTCCCCCGCTCGCCACCAGCCCGCAGGGCGCGACCGAAATGGCCTCGGGCAGCGGCGGCGAGGGCAGCGCGGCCAAGCCTGCCGCCGCAGCCGCGCCGTCCGGCGGGCCGCAGGGCGGCGTCGATGGCGTGCGCTACGACCCGCCGCCGTCGGCGACGATGCACTACGCCAGCTTCGTCAACGGCGTGCAGAACCCCGACGGCCTGATCCGCTGGGAGCAGGACGGCAGCCGCTACCGTCTGGCGGTCGAAACCCGCGTGTTGTGGTTCCGCTTTGCCTTCCAGAGCGGCGGCGCGATGGCGGTGCAGGGGCTGTTGCCGGAACGCTACGAAGAGCGCCGCCGCAACAAGACCGAGACCTCGCGATTCGATGCCGCGGCCGGCACCGCGGTGTTTGCCTCGGGCACGCAGGCGCCGTTCCCGCCCGGCGCGCAGGACCGCTTCAGCGTATTCCTGCAACTGGTGGGGTTGGTGCGCGGCAATCCCCAGCGATATGCCACCCCCGGAGTGACGGAAGCATTCCTTGTGGCCGACACGCGGGATGTGGAACCCATGCAAGTGCAGTATGTTGGAGAGGACGAGATCGACACCGGCAACGGCGTGATACGCGCAAAGCACTTTGTGAGGCTGCAGCGCCGTGCCAATGACAGGCGCCGCGTCGAGCTGTGGCTGGCGCAGTCGCTCGGCTGGATGCCGGTGCGCCTGCGCCAGACCGAGCCCGACGGCACCCAGATCGACCTGGTGTACCGCGGCAGGGAAGGGCAGTAGGACCGCGGCGCGCGCCTCCCGACGCACCATCTAACCGAAAGGAGCCCAGCCATGACCGTTGCCACGCCACCCGCCGAAACCCACCGCATCCACGCCGAAGGCGCCGACCTGCACGTGCGCGTGGACGGGGCGGACGGGCCCTGGGTGATCCTGGTCCACGCCCTGGCTGCCGACCACACGCTGTGGGACGCCACCGCGCAGCACCTGGCGGGCCGCTATCGCGTGGTGCGCCCTGATATGCGCGGCCACGGGGCCAGCGACGCCCCGCTCGGGCCCTATACCATGACGCGGCTGGCCGACGACGTGGTCGCGGTGATGGACGCGCTGCAGATCTCCCAGGCGCATTTCTGCGGGATTTCCGTCGGCGGCATGATCGGGCAGACCATGGGGCTGCGCCATCCCGAACGGCTGTTGTCGCTGGCGCTGGTGGCTACCAACAGCCAGACCCCGATGGAGGCGCACCCGATGTGGCACAACCGCATCGGCCAGGCCGAGGCCCATGGCATGGCCGGCATGGCCGATGCCACCCTCGGGCGCTGGCTGACGCCGGCCTTCCATGAGGCGCATCGCGACCAGGTGTCGCGCATTCGCGACAGTCTGGTGGCCACGCCGGTACGTGGATACGTGGGTGTGG
This sequence comes from Cupriavidus sp. FW305-46, assembly GCF_058787075.1. Lineage (NCBI taxonomy): Bacteria > Pseudomonadati > Pseudomonadota > Betaproteobacteria > Burkholderiales > Burkholderiaceae > Cupriavidus > Cupriavidus sp. FW305-46. Next base: position 37,835 of record NZ_JBYSZI010000059.1, on the reverse strand, counting down.
CCGAGGCAATCATGGCTTTTGACCTTGCCGGCGCGCTTTCCCGCATTCATTGTCCTACGCTGGTAGTAGCGGGCGAGCAGGACCAGGGCGCAACCGTGGCGATGGCACAGAGCATCGCCGCGGCGATTCCCGGAGCCAGGCTCGAGGTCGTGCCGCAAGCGGCGCACCTGGTGCACGTGGAGCAGCCCGAGCGCTTCCACGCCGCGCTGGACGCCTTTCTTGGGAATGCCGCATGCGGGGGGCAGTGCGACGTTCCGTGACAAGCAACACACTGATGTGGAAGGCTCAAGAAACTTGTTGCATTGGCCGATGCCCAATCCATGTAAGGCAGAAAATCGTGGCAACGAGGTGACCCGCACCAATAACTTGATTTCCCGCTGGTCACCCCAAGTTTGGAGGTAAAGCCGCGGCGCCCCCTCAAGGCATCAACTGAGGCAAGAACCACAAGGGCATGCCGCCCATCCATGACGCCCAGGAGGTGTGCCATGCAAATGATCTACAACAGCGACAACTACTGCATCGTGGAATTCGGTGCGGATGTCGATCAGGCGCCGCTTGAGTTTGGTGGCTACGAAATCGTCGACAAGAATCTGAAGCGCGAAATCTTCCTCGGCGGCCACCTGGCCGAGAGCTTCCGCGCCGACGTCAAACGCCTGATTGAAAGCGAGCCATCCGTGGAGGAAGTCGACGATTTTCTCGGCAAGTTCGACAACGTCATGATGCACCCGCTGGTGATGCACTGAGCGGCTTTGCCTGGAACGATCACCGCCCGCTTCGGCGGGCGTTTTTGTTGGTGGCGGGCGCTGCGGGCCGCGCTCAGTACTGTTCCCACGGCAGCCCGTCATGGCGCCAGCCGTTGACCGTATTGCGGTGGCGCTGCGCATCGAGGTCGCCCTCGAAGCCGTGCAGCACGAACTGGACGTTGGAGAAGCCCGCGCCCTCCAGTGCCCGCGCCGCCGCCGACGAGCGGTTACCGCTGCGGCAGATCAGCAGCACCGGCCGCGCCGATGCCTGGCCCGCCAGTTTCTTCACCATCTGCACGAAATGCGGGTTGACCTCCCAGTCCGGGCCATCGTTCCAGGGTACGTTGTGCGCGCCCTTGGGATGGCCGACGAACAGGTATTCCATCTCGCTGCGGCAGTCGATAAAGAGCGTCTCGGGCGATTGCGCCAGCAGGTTCTGGGCGTCGGCGGGGGAGAGATGTTGCATGGCGGGCAAGGAAGGGGGCAGCGCGAAGCGCGCCCTGGGGCGGTGACGGTTACGTCTCTCAGTGTAGGCGCCAGCGGGCCGGACAGGCAACCGCGGGCCACCGCGGGCAGCCGCAAGGCCTTGATACACCTGATAAAATCGTCCCTCTTTGGCCAGCATAGGCCACAGCAGCGGCCCGGCGCCGATCCAGCCATGGATACGCCGCAGGCCCGCCTTTCCAGAGTCCCCGCCATGAGTGCCCCTGAATCCACCGCGGCCGCGCCGCGCCCCTACACCCGGGCTGCCGAGTTGCCCCGGCTGCTGCAAGAACGCATCCTGATCCTGGATGGCGCCATGGGCACCATGATCCAGCGCTACAAGCTGACCGAGGCGGACTACCGCGGCGCGCGCTTCGCGGAACACAAGGTGGACGTCAAGGGCAACAACGAGCTGCTGCTGCTGACGCGCCCGCAGGTCATCAGCGAGATCCATGAGCAGTACCTGGCCGCCGGCGCCGACCTGATCGAGACCAACACCTTCGGTGCCACCGGCGTGGCGCAGGAAGACTACAAGATGGCGGACCTGGCGTACGAGATGAACGTCGAGGCCGCGCGCCTGGCGCGCGCCGCCTGCGACAAGTACAGCACGCCGGAGAAGCCGCGCTTTGTCGCCGGCGCCTTCGGCCCGACGCCCAAGACCGCCAGCATCTCGCCCGACGTGAACGACCCGGGCGCGCGCAACGTGACCTTCGAAGAGCTGCGCGATTCCTACTACGAACAGGGCAAGGGCCTGCTGGAAGGCGGCGCCGACGTGTTCCTGGTCGAGACCATCTTCGACACGCTCAATGCCAAGGCGGCGCTGTTCGCCATCGACCAGCTGTTCGAGGACACCGGCGAACGCCTGCCGGTGATGATCTCCGGCACCGTGACCGATGCCTCGGGCCGGATCCTGTCGGGCCAGACCGTGGAAGCGTTCTGGAACAGCCTGCGCCACGCCCGGCCGATCACGATCGGTCTGAACTGCGCGCTTGGCGCGACGCTGATGCGCCCCTATATCGCCGAACTGGCCAAGGTGTGCGATGCCGCGGTGTCGTGCTACCCGAACGCGGGTTTGCCGAACCCGATGAGCGACACCGGCTTCGACGAAACGCCGGAAGTCACTTCGTCGCTAGTGGAAGAATTCGCCGCTTCCGGCCTGGTGAACCTGGTGGGCGGCTGCTGCGGCACCACCCCCGAGCATATCGCCGCCATCGCCGAGCGCGTGGCCGACAAGAAACCCCGCACCTGGCCCGGCCAGTACCGCGACGCCGCCTGAGCCGGAGCCTGACAACATGAGCGACAACCAACTGCCCCCGCGCCCGATGCGCCTGTCCGGCCTCGAGCCCTTCACCATCGACGACGACACGCTGTTCGTCAACGTCGGCGAGCGCACCAACGTGACCGGCTCCAAGGCCTTCGCGCGCATGATCCTGAACGGCCAGTTCGACGAGGCGCTGGCGGTGGCCCGCCAGCAGGTCGAGAACGGCGCGCAGATCATCGACATCAACATGGACGAGGCCATGCTGGACTCGAAGGCCGCCATGGTTCGCTTCCTGAACCTGATCGCCTCCGAGCCGGACATTGCGCGCGTGCCGATCATGATCGACTCGTCCAAGTGGGAAGTGATCGAGGCCGGCCTGCAGTGCGTGCAGGGCAAGCCCGTGGTCAACTCGATCTCGCTCAAGGAGGGCGAGGAACAGTTCCGCCACCACGCCGCGCTGATCCGCCGCTATGGCGCCGCCTCGGTGGTGATGGCCTTCGATGAGAAGGGCCAGGCCGACACCTTCCAGCGCAAGACCGAGATCTGCAAGCGCAGCTACGACATCCTGGTCAATGAAGTCGGCTTCCCGCCGGAAGACATCATCTTCGACCCGAACATCTTCGCGGTCGCGACCGGCATCGAGGAGCACAACAACTACGCGGTGGACTTCATCGAGGCCACGCGCTGGATCAAGCAGAACCTGCCGTACGCCAAGGTCAGCGGCGGCGTGTCCAACGTGTCGTTCTCGTTCCGCGGCAACGACACGGTGCGCGAGGCGATCCACACCGTGTTCCTGTACCACGCCATCGGCGCGGGCATGGACATGGGCATCGTCAACGCCGGCCAGCTCGGCGTGTATGACCAGCTTGACCCCGAGCTGCGCGAGCGCGTGGAAGACGTGGTCCTGAACCGCCGCGAAGATTCCACCGACCGCCTGCTGGAGATCGCGGACCGCTTCAAGGGCGGCGGCGCGAAGAAGGAAGAGAACCTGGCCTGGCGCGGCACGCCCGAGCAGCCGGTGCCGGTGGGCGAGCGCCTGGCGCACGCACTGGTGCATGGCATCACCACCTTCATCGTCGAAGACACCGAAGAGGTCCGCCAGCAGGTCGAGGCGCGCGGCGGCCGCCCGATCGAGGTGATCGAAGGCCCGCTGATGGACGGCATGAACATCGTCGGCGACCTGTTCGGCGCGGGCAAGATGTTCCTGCCGCAGGTGGTCAAGAGCGCGCGCGTAATGAAGCAGGCGGTGGCGCACCTGCTGCCCTACATCGAGGAAGAGAAGCGCCTGCTGGCCGAGGCCGGCGGCGACGTCAAGGCGCGCGGCAAGATCGTGATCGCCACGGTGAAGGGCGACGTGCACGACATCGGCAAGAACATCGTGTCGGTGGTGCTCCAGTGCAATAACTTCGAAGTGGTCAACATGGGCGTGATGGTCCCGTGCAACGAGATCCTGGCCCGCGCCAAGGTCGAGGGCGCGGACATCGTCGGGCTGTCGGGCCTGATCACGCCGTCGCTTGAAGAGATGGCCTACGTGGCCTCGGAAATGCAGCGCGATGACTACTTCCGCGTGAAGAAGATCCCGCTGCTGATCGGCGGCGCCACCACCTCGCGTGTGCATACCGCGGTCAAGATCGCGCCCAACTACGAAGGCCCGGTGGTGTACGTGCCGGATGCCTCGCGCTCGGTCAGCGTGGCGTCGAGCCTGCTGTCGGATGAAGGCGCAACCAGGTACCTGGACGAGCTGAAGACCGACTACGACCGCATCCGCACCCAGCACGCCAACAAGAAGGCCACGCCGATGGTGACGCTGGCGCAGGCGCGCGCCAACAAGACCCCGATCGACTGGAGCAGCTACGTGCCGCCCAGGCCCAAGTTCATCGGCCGGCGCGTGTTCCGCAACTACGACCTGGCGGAACTGGCCAACTACATCGACTGGGGCCCGTTCTTCCAGACCTGGGACCTGGCCGGCAAATTCCCCGACATCCTCAACGACGAGATCGTTGGCGAGTCGGCGCGCAAGGTGTTCTCGGACGGCAAGGCCATGCTGTCGCGCCTGATCCAGGGCCGCTGGCTGACCGCCAACGGCGTGATCGCGCTGCTGCCGGCCAATACCGTCAACGATGACGATATCGAGATCTACACCGACGAGACCCGCAGCAAGGTCGCGCTGACCTGGCACAACCTGCGCCAGCAGAGCGAGCGCCCGGTGGTGGACGGCGTGCGCCGCCCCAACCGCTGCCTGGCGGATTTCGTCGCGCCCAAGGACAGCGGCATCGCCGACTATGTCGGCCTGTTTGCGGTTACCGCGGGCCTGGGCGTGGAGAAGAAGGAAGCCCAGTTCGAAGCCGACCATGACGACTACAGCGCGATCATGCTCAAGGCGCTGGCCGACCGCTTCGCCGAAGGCTTTGCCGAGTGCCTGCACGAACGCGTGCGCAAGGACCTGTGGGGCTATGACGCCGGCGAGCAGCTCAGCAACGAGCAGCTGATCGCCGAGTCGTACCGCGGCATCCGCCCGGCGCCTGGCTACCCGGCGTGCCCGGAGCACACCGTCAAGGGCCCGATGTTCGAGTTCCTCGACGCGGCCGAGATCGGCATGGGCATCACCGAGTCGCTGGCGATGACGCCGGCCGCCTCGGTGAGCGGCTTCTACCTGGCGCATCCGCAGTCGACCTACTTCTCCATCGGCAAGATCGGCCAGGACCAGCTCGACGACATGGCGGCGCGCCGCCACGAGGACCGCGCCACGCTGGAGCGCGCGCTGGCGCCCAACCTGTAACCGGGTGCGACGGCAGGGCGGCGGGGGCGGCGGCATGGCCCCGCCGCCAGCCCATTGATGCAGCAGGGAAAACCGCTGCAGGCGGGCGGCAAAGCCGTGCCGGGGCGGCGTGGCAGGCGCCTCACAACTCCTTACAGAGCCTTTCAACTCCTCACAGACCGGCGCAGCCCGGCTCCCTAGACTGAGGGCTCGATACACGCAATCACCAGCGTGATCACCGCGGCGAATGTTTCGCCGTGGGGCATCCTGAAAGGAGTCTGTCCATGAAGAAACTGCTGCTCTCCCTGTCCGCTCTGTCGATCGCTGCCGCTTCCTCGCTGGCCATGGCCCAAGGCACCGGCGTTTCCGTTGGCACGAAGGCCGATGTCGGCGCATCGGTGACCACACCCTCTCCCGCCGCTGCAGCGCAGGGTGGCCTGAACACTGCCGGCAGCGCCGCCACGGGTGCCGCAGGCGCGGCCGAAAAGGGTCTGTCGACCGCGGGCGCGGCCACCGAGAAGGGTCTGTCGGCAGCAGGCTCCGCCGCTGACAAGGGCCTGTCCACCGCCGGCGCGGCCGTCGACAAGGGGGTTGGCACCGCCGCCGACGCCACCGCCGGCGCCAAGGCAGACGCCGGCAGCAAGTCCAAGCGTGACAAGCATGACAAGCACGCCGCCAAGTCGACCAAGAAGGCCAAGGCCGACGCGAGCGTGGGCGTCAGCGCCGGCGCCGACGCGGGTGCCAAGGCGCAGTAACGTGCCGCGCTGGTCCACAGTCACTGGCCACTAGCGACTAGCCTCAGCCTCATGCCGGTGCCGGCGGCGCCAGCGCCCTCCAGGAAGTTTCAGCACTGACGCGCCGCAGCAAAGCGGGACGGATCACCTCCGTCCCGCTTTGCGTTTGTGCGCGGCGAGCCGGCGCGCCATGTGCCGTGCACGCGTTCTGTCCGCGCATCATGTCAGCCTGACACCGACAGCCCGCGCCCGCGCGCGGCACTACAATGACAATCAACGCAAGCGGTTCCGCCTGCACCCGACTGCACCGGGCATGTGCCGGTCTGTTCAACCCAGTGGAGCCCACATGATCCGCATCCTGATCGCTGACGATCACGAGATTGTGCGTGCCGGGCTGCGCCAGTTCCTTTCCGAAGAGCCCGACATCCAGGTGACAGGCGAGGCCGGAAGCGGCGACCAGGTCATGGCGCAGCTGCGCGATGCCGAGTTCGATGTGCTGGTGCTGGACATCTCGATGCCCGACCGCAACGGCATCGACGTGCTCAAGCTGATCCGCCAGCGCAAGCCCGAATTGCCGGTCCTGATCCTGTCGACCTACCCGGAAGACCAGTACGCGATCAACCTGATCCGTGCCGGCGCTTCTGGCTACCTGACCAAGGAAAGCGCCCCGGACGACCTGGTCAAGGCCATCCGCACGGTGGCCCAGGGCCGCCGCTACGTGAGCGCCACCGTGGCCGACCTGCTGATCGGCGGGCTCGACAAGCCGACCGAGCAGCCGGTGCACCAGATGCTGTCGGAGCGCGAGTTCCAGATATTCTGCAAGCTGTCGCGGGGGCAGTCGGTGTCGGTGATTGCCGACGAACTGTTTCTCAGCGTCAAGACCGTCAGTACCTATCGTTCCCGTATTCTCGAGAAAATGGGCATGAAGACCAACGCTGACCTGACCTATTACGCCATCAAGAACGGCCTGGTCGAATGACAGCCCGCGATGGGCCGCACCGGACGAGGACCAGCAATACATAACATGTCGGAGCAGGCTTCGAACACTTCCTACCGGGCGCTGAGCATACTGCTGATTGAAGACTCGGCGGTCCTGCGAGGCATGCTGCTCGAATACCTGAAGGATTTCCCTTTCATCGAGAACGTGGACTGGGCCGATACCGAAGCCATGGCCCTGCGGCTGCTCGCCGCCGGCAAGTACGATGTGGTCATCGTCGACCTGCAGCTGCGCCAGGGCAACGGCATCAATGTGCTGCGCGCGATGCAGCGCAACGGCACCGGCGCGGTGCGCATCGTCTACACCAACCACGCCCAGGTCAGCATGTACCGCCGCCAGTGCGCCGAGGCCGGCGCGGACTACTTCTTCGACAAGTCGCTCGAGCTCGAGCAGGTGTTCCGCGTGATCGAGGAGCACGCTGCGCCGGCGCCCTGAGCCGCGCCAGCCCATCACATTCCCTGCCTGCCGGTGCGCGTCAGGCGCGCGCCGGCTCCTGGTTTTCCGGCGCCTCTGCCGGCGCCAGCACCGCGTCCGTCAGCGGCACCTCGATGCGGATGCGCACGCCCGCCTGTGCCAGGGAATCGATCTGCATGCTGCCGCCCAGCGCGGTGACGCGCTGCTCCATGCCCAGCAGCCCGTGGTGGCCGGCGGTGCTGCCGGCGTCGAAGTCCGCCGGCAGGCCCTTGCCGTCGTCGCGCACGGTCAGCGTCAGCAGGTTGTCCTGGCAGGCCAGGCTGACATCGATGTGCCTGGCTTCAGAGTACTTGCTGGCATTGGTCAGCGATTCCTGCACGATCCGGTACAGCGCGATCGCGGCCTCGTCGCGCAGCGGCGGCAGGTCTTCCGGCACGCTGACATTGGTCTCCCAGTCATTGCGCGCCCCCACTTCCTCGACCAGCTGGCACACCGCCGCGCGCAGGCCCAGGTTCAGCAGCACCGTGGGGCGCAGGTCCTCGATCAGGCGGCGCTTGATCTGGATGCCCTGGTCCACGTGCAGCATCACACGCGTGAGGCGCTCGGCCGCCACCGGATGGTCCTCCTGCACCTTGCGGCGCACCCAGTGCAGGTCCAGCTTGATCGCGGTCAGGATGGCGCCCAGTTCGTCGTGCAGTTCGCGCGCCAGGCGTGTCTTTTCGTCCTCGGTCACGCGCTGCAGGTGGGCGGCCAGCGCCGACAGCTGGCGCGTGCGTGCGCGCACCTTGCGGTCCAGCCGCACGCTTTCCTCTTCCAGCTGGGTGCGCACCGCCTCGGCCATCGACAGGCGCTTGGCGTGGCCGACGCCCACCGCCATCATCAGGATGATGTTGATGGCGGTGAGCAGGCCGATGCCGTAGCGCGACAGCTGCACGTCGTTCTCGGCGCCTTCCAGCCGGTGCGAGACCGCGCCGGCCTCGCGCGCCTGCAACTGGTCCAGGCCGCGGCGCGCGTTGTCCATGGTCTCTTTGCCGTAGTCGGTGCGGATCAGGTCCAGCGCCACTTCCAGGTCGCGCTTGCCGTAGACCAGCGTCAGCGCCATCTCATTGAGCTTGCTGTTGATCAGCTTGGAGGTGTCGCTGAACTGTTTCAGGCCTTCGGGATCGTTGGCATAGCCGGCGCGGATCTGCGCCATCAGTTCGGCGATGCGCGGCAGGGCCTTGTAGTACGGCTCCAGGTAGCTTTCCTTGCCGGTCAGCAGGAAGCCGCGCTGGCCGGCCTCGGCATTGACCAGCTCGCCGTTGAGCGCGGCCAGCTCGGTCTGCACGCGCTGCGAGCGGATCACGTCGGTATAGCTTTCGCGCAGGCGGATATTGCCGGTTTCCGACGCCACCAGCACCGCCAGCGTCAGCAGGATGCCGCCCGCCAGCAGCAGCGTGTGGGGGAGAAAGGACTGCTTGAACATGGGCAATTCCTGTTTAGTGAAGGCGCGCCGCTCGCCCGCCGCAGCGCCAGGGAGCGCCCATGGAATCACATCGATCGCCATGGGTCAACCTTGAAGCGGGCCCGCGCGGGCCTTGTCCGGGTGCTTGTAGGACTCGGCTGACAGCGGAATCGGCTCGCTGTCAGTATTGGTGCGCGGGCTGGCTTTCTACGATGAGGCTATGAGCTTGCACCCCTTGGCGCAAGCCCTCACATGGGCCCAGCCAGTGCGCCTGGCCTGGTCCGATTGCTTCGGGAGCCTAGCCATGCTGCAATATGCACTCGTATTTTTCGTCATCGCCCTGATCGCCGCGATCTTCGGTTTCGGCGGAATTGCCGCCGGCGCCGTGGAAATCGCCAAGATCCTGTTCTTCATCTTCCTGGTCGTGGCGCTGGTCGCCGCGGTGATGGGCCTGGTCCGCAGGGGGCGATGACACCGGCCGCGAGCCGTTTCCCGCCACCGCCGACCGAAACTGAGGAGACCGTATGCTGACGCAGAACCCGAAAGTCAGGAAGGAACTGAACCACCTGTCCGACAGTGCCGACAGTGCCATCCGCCACATCAGGCATGCTGCGCGCGACACGCGCGATGCGGCAGCGCCGGTATCCGGCGAGGTCAAGGCGCTGATCGCCCAGCTGGAGCACACCATCGAAGTACTGGCGCGCGAGGGCTCTGCCGAGAGCGTGCGCGCCGGGCAGCGCCTGCGCGAGCGGGCCACCGACATGGCCCATCGGCTGCGCGCCCAGACCACCGACGGCATGATGCGCGCCCGCGAGCGCATGGATGGTGCGGTAGAGCACGCCCAGCACCGCGTGGCCGAGTCGCCGTTGAAGGCTGTGGCGATCGCGGCGGCCGTGGGGGCGCTGATCGGGCTGCTGCTGGCCAATGGCCGGCGCCATTCAGAGGAGGAGTAGGCCCGCCCCTAGCCACCAGACCGATACCAGGATCCGCCTGCCACACCTGGCGGGTCCTGCAAGGGATTCCCCCCTTTCCGGAACCCTCGTCCGGAAGCCCGGCAGCCCACTGCGGTGCCGGGCGTTTTTTTGGGCGCGCGGCGATCCGTGCCGCACGCAACTGTGCCTGTTTCCGTCACACCCCCCACATCACATTGGCGCCCTCACGCTGGGAGGCACGCAGCATGTCCAGGAACGGGTAGGCGCGCTGGCCCAGGTGCAGCGGTTCTTCCTCGTCTTCGTCGTTGCCGGTGTCCGCTTCGACGGCCGAGCTGGCGGGATGGGTCTTGGCATCGGCGACCGCGGCTTCCAGCTTGTGGATCGCGGTTGGAAGCTCTTCTACGGTGATCACCCCTCGTTCCCCGAGGCGCTTGCCGATGATGCCCAGCAGCGTCATCGCCAGATCCTTCATCATGATCAGGTCCTGCGCGGCGTGGGATTTGAAGGTGATCAGCATGATGTGTTTTCCTTTCACGGAGAGGCGGGGGGCATTCCCGGGGGCGGGAAGTCTCGCTGATTTTGGGCCCGGATTGTGGCCCGGGGCCATCCTCGCGCATGATGTCAGCATAGCACCTGATAAAATTCGGCGTTCCCGATTCCAATGCCTGTCACGCGGCGCGGCGCGGCGTTCACTGTTCCTTTGCCGTCACTTGCCGCCTTCCGGGCGACGGCGCCGCCCAAGGCGGTGCCTGAATACCTTGCCCACAGGGCTTCCGACATCCATGCTGCCTGTTCAGACCTCCAATCTTGCCGCCGCGTTCACTGATGCGGTGCGCGCGCTCGCCCCGGCCGATGCCACCCTGCCCGCCGTCACCTTCGAGCGGCCCAAGGTGGCCGCCCACGGCGACCTTGCCTGCAACGTCGCCATGCAGGTCGCGCGCGCGCTCAAGAGCAACCCGCGCGAGCTGGCCCAGCGCATCGTCGATGCCTTGCAGGCCGACGCGCGCGCGCAGGGCCTGGTCCAGGCCATGGAGATTGCCGGCCCCGGCTTCATCAACCTGCGCCTGACCCCGGCCGCCAAGGCCGACGTGCTGCGCGCGGTGCTGGCCGAGGGCGACCACTACGGCGCGCGCGAGCGCGGCGTGCACGGCCAGGTGCTGGTGGAGTTCGTCTCGGCCAACCCGACCGGCCCGCTGCACGTCGGCCATGGCCGCCAGGCGGCACTGGGCGACGCGCTGGCCAACCTGCTGTCGTGGCAGGGCTGGCACGTGCACCGCGAGTTCTACTACAACGACGCCGGCGTGCAGATCCAGACCCTGGCGCTGTCGGTGCAGGCGCGCGCGCGCGGCCTCAAGCCCGGCGACGCCAGCTGGCCCGAGGCCGCCTACAACGGCGACTACATCGCCGACATCGCCGCCGACTTCCTGGCCGGCAAGACCGTCAGCGCTTCTGACGGCGAGCCCGTGACCGCGTCGGGCAACGTCGAGGACATCGACTCGATCCGCAAGTTTGCCGTCACCTACCTGCGCAACGAGCAGGACATCGACCTGCAGGCCTTCGGCGTCAAGTTCGACCGCTATTACCTGGAGTCGTCGCTGTACAGCGACGGCCGCGTCGAAGCCGCGGTGCAGTCGCTGGTCGGCAAGGGCAAGACCTACGAGAGCGAGGGCGCGCTGTGGCTGCGCACCACCGACGACGGCGACGACAAGGACCGCGTGATGAAGAAGAGCGACGGCACCTATACGTACTTCGTGCCGGACGTCGCTTACCACACCACCAAGTGGGAGCGCGGCTTCACCAAGGTCATCAACGTGCAGGGCAGCGACCACCACGGCACCATCGCACGCGTGCGCGCCGGCCTGCAGGGCCTGGACATGGGCATCCCGCAGGGCTACCCCGACTACGTGCTGCACAAGATGGTCACCGTGATGAAGAACGGCGAGGAGGTCAAGATCTCCAAGCGCGCCGGCTCCTATGTCACCGTGCGCGACCTGATCGAATGGTCCAACGGCGGCGACGAGACCATCCGCGGCTGCCTGGATACCGGCGTGGCCGACTGGCCGCAGCACTTCACCCGCGGCCGCGACGCGGTGCGCTTCTTCCTGCTGTCGCGCAAGGCCGATACCGAGTTCGTGTTCGATGTCGACCTGGCGCTCAAGCAGAACGACGAGAACCCGGTGTACTACGTGCAGTACGCCCACGCCCGCATCTGCTCGATCTTCGAGTCGTGGGGCGGCGCGGACTGGGAAGCCCGCCTGGCCGAGCTGGCCGGCGCCGACCTGTCCGCCGTGACCGGACCCGAAGCCAGCGCCCAGGCGCAGGCGCTGGGCCGCCGTCTGGCCGAGTTCCCGGACATGCTGTCGGGCGCCGCCGCCGAGCTGGCGCCGCATGCGGTCGCCTTCTACCTGCGCGACCTGGCCGGCGACTTCCACGCCTTCTACAACGCCGACCGTGTGCTGGTTGACGACGAGGCCGTCAAGCGCGCCCGGCTGGCGCTGCTGGCCGCCACGCGCCAGGTGCTGCGCAATGGCCTGGCGGTGATCGGCGTGTCCGCCCCGCGCCGCATGTAAGCAGGCGTCCAGCGCCCCCGCGCGGGGGTACGGGGCCATCCGGCCCCGGGGACGATGCCAGTGCTGCCGTTGGCGGCGCTGGCCCTATAATCCCGGCATCACCGAAGAGGACTTCATGCAACAGCAACGCAAGCGCGAGTCGCGCCATGTCCGCCGCAACCAGCAACGCGGCGGTACGTTCCTGGGCCTGGTGCTCGGGCTGATCGTCGGGCTGGCCATCGCCGTGGTGGTCGCCCTGTACATCACCAAGTCGCCGACCCCGTTCCAGCAGAAGAGTGCCCCGCGCCCGAGCGAGCCGGGCAATGTCACCAGCCAGCTGCCGCCGCCGGCCCAGCGCGCCGACGAGGGCCCGAGCGACCCCAACAAGCCGCTGTGGAGCAAGACCCCGGCCAAGCCGGTGGGCCAGGCGCCCGAGCCGGAACCGAAGCAGAACGGCCAGCATGGCCAGAACGGCCAGAACGGCCAGCAACCCCCGGTGGCCGTCGCCCGTCCGGCCGAGAAGCCGGTGGAAAAGCCCGTGGAGAAGCCGGCTGACAAGCCTGTCGCCAGCAAGCCGGCCGAGAAGCCGGTGGCCGACCCGATCGCCGAGATCGCCCAGGCCGATGCCAACAAGGTGGGCTACCTGCTGCAGGTGGGCGCGTTCCGCTCGTCGGACGACGCCGACCGCCAGAAGGCCAACCTGGCGATGCAGGGCTTCGAAGCCCGGATCACCGAACGCGATGTCAACGGCGTCAAGATGTACCGGGTGCGCCTGGGGCCGTTCAACCGCATCGAAGACATGAACAAGGCACGCGACCGGCTGCAGTCGTCCGGCTTCGAGGCCTCGGTGATCCGCTTCACCAAGCAGTAAGCCGGACCGCAGGGTCAGGCGTTATTCCGGTCGTGTCCGGCGGCACTGGCAGTAATCGCCGGTAACCGCCGCAACACGTTGTCACCAGAAGCAGCCGGCGTTTCGCTGAACCGGACGCCGCCGCCGCTGTCATACGCTCATCGTCCAACCGCAAGGCCGCACCAAGATGAAAAAACTCGCCGCACTGTTCGCCATGTTCGCCGCCGTGGGCGGCCTGCTGATGTCCGCCCCGTCCCGGGCGGCGCCCGCCGAGGGCAAGGAATACCAGGTCCTGAAGGCGGCCCAGCCGGTCGCCGCGGGCAAGATCGAGGTGACCGAGTTCTTCTGGTACGGCTGCCCGCACTGCTACGATTTCGAGCCGGACCTGGAAGCCTGGGTCAAGAAGCAGGGCGGCAACGTGGTCTTCAAGCGCGTGCCGGTCGCGTTCCGTGACGACCTGCTGCCGCACACCAAGATCTTCTATGCGCTGGAAGCCATCGGCAAGCTCGACGCCATGCACAACAAGGTCTTCAACGCCATCCACGTGGACCGCAAGCGCATGACGGACCCCAACGAGATCGCCGAATTCATGGCCAAGAACGGCGTGGACCGCAAGGCCTTCCTGGATGCCTACAACTCGTTCACGGTGACCACCAACTCGCAGCGCGCCAACAAGATCGCCGACGCCTACAAGATCGACGGCGTGCCGACCGTGGTGGTGCAGGGCAAGTACGTGACCTCGCCGTCGATTGCCGGCAACAAGCAGGGCGCGATCCAGACCATGGATTACCTGGTGGATCAGGTTAAGGCGAAGAAGATGTAATCTGCTGGCGACCTTCGCAAGCCGAGGGTTATCCAACACCTGTAGCAAGCCAAACGGCTGGTATCCTGTACCAGCCGTTTTTTATTTCAGACTGCAACCCTGCCTTCATGCGTCCCCTCAAAGTCTTCCTCACCGGCGCCTCCAGCGGCCTGGGCCAGGCTCTCGCGCGCGAATACGCGTCGCAAGGCGCCATCCTCGGGCTGGTGGCGCGCCGCGAGGACGCGCTGCGCGAGTTTGTCGCCACGCTGCCCAACCCGGGCGCGGTGCGCGTCTACGGCGCCGATGTGCGCGATGCCGATGCCATGGCGCGTGCCGCTGAAGACTTCGTCGGCCATTTCGGCTGCCCGGACGTGGTGATCGCCAATGCCGGGGTCTCGGTCGGCACCGTCGCCAGCGAGCGCGAGGACCTCGACGCCTTCCGCCAGGTGATGGATACCAACTGGTTTGGCGTGCTGACCACCTTCCAGCCGTTCATGCATGCGATGCAGGCGCGCGAGCCCGGCCACTTCGGGCGCCGCGGCACGCTGGTGGGCATTGCCAGCGTCGCCGGCGTGCGCGGGCTGCCGGGCGCGGGCGCCTACAGCGCGTCCAAGTCGGCGGTGATCAAGCTGCTGGAAAGCCTGCGGCTGGAGCAGCGCGCGCACGGCATCCGCGTGGTCACGATCGCGCCCGGCTATATCCGCACGCCGATGACCGCGCACAACCCGTACCGCATGCCGTTCCTGACCGATGCCGACGTGTTCGCGCGCAAGGCCGTGCGGGTAATCGCGGCAGGACGGCGGTTCCGCGTGATTCCGTGGCCGATGGGCGTGGTGGCGGCGCTGCTGCACGTGATGCCGCGCTGGCTCTACGATGCGCTGGCCGCGGGGGCGCCGCGCAAGCCGCGGCGCCCCGACCCGCCGCAGGAGCCCTGACCATGTGGCGCGACGCCATCGGCCAGCAGCATGCCGCCGCCAGCGGGGTGGTGCGGATCGCGTCGCTGGTGCCGTCGGTGACGGAGTTGCTGTTCGCGCTCGGGATGGCCCGGCAGATGGTGGCGCGCACCGGCTTCTGCATCCACCCGGAGCCGGCCGTGCGCGCGGTGCCCAAGGTGGGCGGCACCAAGGACGTGAACGTGGCGCGGCTGCGCGAGCTGGCGCCCACGCACGTGGTGGTCAATATCGATGAGAACCGGCGCGAGACCGTGGACGAGATCCGCGCATTCGTGCCCAATGTCATCGTCACCCATCCGTGCGCGCCGGAAGACAACCTGGGGCTGTACCAGCTGCTGGGCGGGATCTTCGGCTGCCACGCCGAGGCCGAGGCGCTGTGCATGGCGCTGCAGGTGCAGCTGGACGCGATCCGAGTGCGCCCGTGGCCGGCGCGCCGCGTGCTGTATGCGATCTGGCAGGACCCGTGGATGACGGTGTCGCGCGACACCTATATCAGCCGCATGCTGGCATTGGCCAACTGGCACACCTGGCCCGAGGGCAGTGCCGCATTGCAGGCCTGCGCGGGCGGCGACTGCAGCCGCCCCAACGCGCCCGGCGAGCGCTATCCCGCCTTCCGCTGGAGCGACGCGCTGGTGCGCGAGCTCGACCTGGTGCTGCTGTCGACCGAGCCCTACCGCTTCACCGAAGACCATGCCGACGCGCTCGAGCGCCAGCTTGGCAAGCCGGTGCTGCTGGTCGACGGCGAGATGCTGTCCTGGTATGGCAGCCGCGCCGTCGACGGGGTGCGCTACCTGGCGGCGCTGGCGGCCGCCAACTAAGCCAGTCAGGCCGCGCGGAAGCGGATCACGCCGTCGTCGCCGGTTTCCCGCGCCAGCTCGCCGCGGTGCCACAGGCAGTGCAGGTGGGCCAGCGACTCGCCCATGGCGAAGGTCATCTGGTGGATGTCGAACTGGCGCTTGAAGATCACGCTGACGATGTCGTGCGCGCTGCAGGCCTTCTCGCCGCAGGCTTCGAGCGTTTCGGCGAGGCGGTCGGCATGGTGCTCGCGCAGCTGCATGATGCGGGTATGCAGGTTGCGGAAGGGGCGGCCATGCGAGGGCAGGATCAGCACGTCCTGCGGCAGCGGTTCGTACTTGCCGAGCGAATCCAGGTAGAGCTGCAGCGAATTGCCTTCGGGCTCCATGTCGAACACGCTGACATTGGTCGAGATGCGCGGCAGCACCATGTCGCCGGAGATCAGCACATTGGTGGCGGCGTTGTACAGCGCCACGTGCTCGGGCGAATGGCCGAAGCCGGTGATCACGCGCCAGGCCGAGGTCGCCGCATCGGTGCCGATCCGCACCGTGTCGCCCTCCATCATGCGGCGGTACTGCGCCGGCAGGTCCGGCACCAGCGACGGGTAGTAGGTCTTGCGCGCGCGCAGCTTTTCCTGGCTGTCGGCATCGGTCAGGCCGTGCAGCGCGAAGTGCGCGGCGGCGGCGTCGCCGCCCGCGCTGGAGCCGGCACCGGTGCCGCTGCCCATCACGCGCGCGCTCATGTAGTCGCCCAGGCTCATCCACAGCCGCACGCCGAAGCGCTTGCACAGCCAGTGCGCCAGGCCGACATGGTCGGGGTGGCTGTGCGTCACCAGCACGCGCACCACTGGCAGGCCTTCCAGCTCATTGGCGAAGATGGTTTCCCAGTGGCCCTTGATGATGTCGTTGGTGATGCCGCAGTCGATGATGGTCCAGCCGTCGCGGCCGTCCAGGCGGTCGCGCAGCAGCCACAGGTTGATATGGTCGAGCGCGAACGGCAGCGGCATGCGCAGCCAGTAGACGCCGGGGGCGACTTCCTGCTTGGAGCCGGGCTCGGGCATGGTATCGCCGAACGGGTATTGGAGCTGGTGTTCGAGTGCGTTCATGAGGAGTCTCGTGGTCGAAGCCTGGCGCGGGGCGCGGGCTTTCTCGTTCTGCCGGCACGCCAAGCATTGAGCAGGGGCGTGCAAGCACCGGTTGCCAGCCGATCTGGTTGACGCTAACGTAAACGTCAATCATACGGGTTCGTTTCCATCTTAAGCGAAAACTTGACTTCACAACGAACGACCGTTCACTTTCTTTGGGCAGGCTATGTCAGCGACGCCAGCGGCGGCTTCCGCCACTTACACCATCACCGACCTTGCGCGTGAATTCGACATCACGCCCCGGGCCATCCGTTTCTACGAGGACCAGGGCCTGCTGTCGCCGGAGCGCGAAGGGCCGGGCGGGCGCAAGCGTGTCTACAACGGCCGTGAACGGACCCGGCTGAAGCTGACGCTGCGCGGCAAGAGGTTGGGGCTTACTCTCAATGAGATCCGTGAGATCCTTGACCTCTACGAGTCACCACGCGACACAGCCCCGCAGCTGGAGCGCTTTCTGCACTCGCTCGCGGCGCACCGGCGCACACTGGAGCGGCAGATGGAAGACCTGCAGGCACAACTGGCCGAGATCGACCAGCATGAGCGCCAGTGCAGGGCCTTGCTGGCCGCCCAGACCGGCAAGCAGCAGCCGGCCACGGAAGGCGGCGATGCGCCGGCCCGGACCTCGGCCGCCTGAAGCGCCACTTCCACCGGCATCCGTGCCGGATAGGATTGACGTTTACGTAAACGTCAATAGAATACCCGGACAGCGCGCGCAGCCTGTTGCTGCCGGCGACCCAACGTTTTCACACCGGAACTCCGCCATGACGTCATCCAACGCCAGTGCCGTACCCGCTGAACCAGGATCGCTGTCCGCCGCGCGCGCCGACGCCATCGCCACCAGCTTTTCCCGCCAGGGGCTGATGGCCACCTTTGGCGCGACCCTGCGGCGGGTGGAGCGCGGCGAGGTCGAGCTGGCGATGCCGTGGTCCGACGGCGTGACCCAGCAGCACGGCTTCTTCCACGGCGGTGCGGTGGGCGCGCTGGCCGACAGCGCCTGCGGCTACGCCGCGCTGACCATGGTGGGCGAAGATGAGGCGGGCCTGACCGCCGAGTACAAGATCAACCTGCTGTCCCCCGCCCAGGGCGAACGCCTGGTGGCGGTGGGGCGGGTCCTCAAGCCCGGGCGCACGCTGATCGTGGCGCAGGGCGATGTCTATGTCGAGCAGGACGGCCGCCGCAAGCAGGTGGCCACCATGCTGATGACGCTGTGCGTGGTCAAGACTCTGGGCCACGTCTGAACTGACGGCTCCGGCCATCCATCCGGAACCCGACACACATACCGATTCCAAACAGGAGACCATCATGACCGAACTGCCAGGCCTGAAATTCGATCTGGGCGAAGACATCGAGATGCTGCGCAACTCCGTGCGCGACTGGGCCCAGGCCGAGCTGGCCCCGCGCGCCGCCGAGATCGACCGCACCGACCAGTTCCCGATGGACGCCTGGAAGAAGATGGGCGACCTGGGCGTGCTGGGCATCACCGTGGCCGAGGAATACGGCGGCGCCAATATGGGCTACCTGGCGCACATGATCGCGATGGAAGAGATCAGTCGCGCCTCGGCGTCGGTGGGCCTGTCCTACGGCGCGCACTCCAATCTGTGCGTGAACCAGATCCACCGCAACGGTACTGCCGCGCAGAAGGCCAGGTACCTGCCCAAGCTGGTCTCGGGCGAATGGATCGGCGCGCTCGCCATGAGTGAGCCCAATGCCGGCTCCGACGTGGTCAGCATGAAGCTGCGCGCCGAGCTCAAGGGCGACCGCTACGTGCTCAACGGCACCAAGATGTGGATCACCAACGGCCCCGACTGCGATGTGCTGGTGGTCTACGCCAAGACCGAGCCCGAGCTGGGCGCGCGCGGCATGACCGCCTTTATCGTCGAGAAGGGCATGAAGGGCTTCTCGGTGGCGCAGAAGCTGGACAAGCTGGGCATGCGCGGCTCGCACACCGGCGAACTGGTGTTCCAGGACGTGGAAGTGCCGGTCGAGAACATCCTGGGCGCCGAGAACGGCGGCGCCAAGGTGCTGATGAGCGGGCTGGACTATGAGCGCGCGGTGCTGTCCGGCGGACCGGTCGGGATCATGCAGGCGTGCATGGACGTGGTCACCCCGTATATCCACGACCGCAAGCAGTTTGGCCAGAGCATCGGCGAATTCCAGCTGATCCAGGGCAAGGTGGCCGATATGTACACCACGCTGCAGGCGGCGCGCAGCTACCTGTACACGGTCGGCAAGAACCTGGACGCGCTGGGCAGCGGCCATGTGCGCCAGGTGCGCAAGGACTGCGCCGCGGTGATCCTGTACACCGCCGAGAAGGCCACCTGGATGGCGGGCGAGACCGTGCAGATCCTGGGCGGCAACGGCTATATCAACGAATACCCGGCCGGCCGCCTGTGGCGCGACGCCAAGCTGTACGAGATCGGCGCCGGCACCTCGGAAATCCGCCGCATGCTGATCGGCCGCGAGCTGTTCGCCGAGACCATATAAAGCGCAAGGGGGGCGCCGAAATCACCCGGAGCCCCCGCCCGAACCCCATTACAATCTCAGTACCCGTCGCAAGACCTCTCGCCGCACTTTCTCCCCGGCCCCCGTCGACCCATGTCCCACTTCCCCAAACTGCTCTCCTCGCAGATTGCCTTCGATGTGGCGAGAACGATGCTCGACGGGTTCGACAAGCATTACCGCCTGTTCCGCGAGGTCAGCCACCAGGCCAAGCTGAAGTTCGAGGCCGGCGACTGGCACGGGCTGCAGCAGATCCAGCGCGACCGCATTGCGT
Source organism: Cupriavidus sp. FW305-46 (assembly GCF_058787075.1). Taxonomy (NCBI): domain Bacteria; kingdom Pseudomonadati; phylum Pseudomonadota; class Betaproteobacteria; order Burkholderiales; family Burkholderiaceae; genus Cupriavidus; species Cupriavidus sp. FW305-46. The sequence continues at coordinate 18,206 of NZ_JBYSZI010000059.1, read as the reverse complement.
TCTACAACGAGCGCGTGCGCGAATCGAGCGTGATCCTGGAAGACGAGTACGACGCCGAGAACATCGAGGACGAGATCTGGCAGCAGATCAAGCTGCACTACATCGGCCTCCTGACCAACCACCACCAGCCCGAGCTGGCCGAGACCTTCTTCAATTCGGTCTGCACGCGCATCCTGCACCGCTCGTACTTCAACAACGATTTCATCTTCGTGCGCCCGGCGATCTCGACCGAGTACATCGAGAACGAGGAATCGCCCACGCGCCCGACCTTCCGCGCCTACTACCCGGGCAGCCGCGAGGGTATGGCCGCGTGCTTCGAGCGTATCGTGCACAACTTCCAGCTGGAGTCCCCGTTCGAGGACCTGCAGCGCGACATCGGCTACGTGGTGCGAGCGGTCAGCGAGCATTTCGGCGACCTGCGCATCGCGCCGAATTTCCAGGTACATACGCTGTCGTCGCTGTTCTTCCGCAACAAGTCGGCCTTCATCATCGGCCGTATCCTGAACGGCGACCGCACTTTCCCGCTGGCGATCCCGATCGTGCATGGCCCCGGCGGCAAGCTGGCGCTGGACACGGTGCTGCTCAAGAAGGAACAGCTGCTGATCCTGTTCTCGTTCACGCACTCCTATTTCATGGTCGACATGGAGATCCCGTCGGCCTACGTGACCTTCCTGCGCGACATCATGCCGCGCAAGCCGCGCGCCGAGATCTATACCTCGCTGGGCCTGCAGAAGCAGGGCAAGAACCTGTTCTACCGCGACTTCCTGCACCACCTGCAGCATTCGTCGGACAAGTTCATCGTTGCACCCGGCATCCGCGGGCTGGTGATGCTGGTGTTCACGCTGCCGTCGTACCCCTACGTGTTCAAGGTCATCAAGGACTTTTTCCCGGCGCCCAAGGAAACCACGCGCGAGCTGGTCAAGTCCAAGTACCAGCTGGTCAAGCAGCACGACCGCGTCGGCCGCATGGCCGATACGCTGGAGTACTCCGACGTGGCCTTCCCGCTCTCGCGCTTCGACGAGGCGCTGGTGCGCGAGTTCGAGCAGCACGCGCCGTCGATGATCGAATACCAGCGCGGCAAGGACGGCGGCGAAGAGATCGTGGTGCGCCACGTCTATATCGAACGCCGCATGACGCCGCTGAACATCTACCTGACGGAGGGCACTGACGAGCAGGTCGAGCACGGCGTGATCGAATACGGCAACGCCGTCAAGGAGCTGATCGCAGCGAACATCTTCCCGGGAGACATGCTGTACAAGAACTTCGGCGTCACGCGCCACGGGCGCGTGGTGTTCTACGACTACGACGAGATCGAGTACCTGACCGACTGCAACATCCGCCACGTGCCGCAGCCGCGCAACGAGGAAGAGGAGATGTCGGGCGAGGTCTGGTACACGGTGCGTCCGCACGATATCTTTCCCGAGACCTTCCGCACCTTCCTGCTGGGCGACACGCGCGTGCGCGCGGCGTTCCTGCGCCATCATGCGGATTTTTTCGAACCTGCCATGTGGCAGAGCCATAAGGACCGGCTGCTGGCCGGACATGTTCATGACTTCTTTGCCTATCACAGTTCAGAGCGATTCATTTACCGCTACGGCGAAGCCGGCGGCGCGCAGGGCGCTGTTGCCGATCCTGGTCCCGCAAGGAGGGTCGCATGACTGACGCCATCGCCCAGCTGTTCCGCAACAACCGCGAGTGGGTTGACCGGGTCAACGCCGAAGACCCCACCTTTTTCATGCGCCTGGCCAACCAGCAGGCGCCCGAGTACCTGTGGATCGGCTGCTCCGATTCGCGCGTGCCGGCCAACCAGATCCTGGGCCTGGCCCCGGGCGAGGTGTTCGTCCACCGCAATATCGCCAACGTGATCGCGCACAGCGACCTGAACGCGCTGTCGGTGATCCAGTTCGCGGTAGAGGTGCTCAAGGTGCGCCATATCACCGTGGTGGGCCACTACGGCTGCGGCGGTGTCAAGGTCGCGCTCAAGCGCGAGCGCATCGGCCTGGCCGACAACTGGCTGCGCCATGTGCGCGACGTGGCTGACAAGCACGAGGCCTATCTCGGCACGCTGCTGCGCGAGGACGACGCCCATACCCGGCTGTGCGAGCTCAATGTGATCGAGCAGGTCAACAACGTCTGCCAGACCACCGTGATCCAGGACGCCTGGACCCGCGGCCAGGCCGTGACCGTGCATGGCTGGGTCTACGGCGTGTCCGACGGCCTGCTGCGCGACCTGGGCATGGCCGCCAGCAACAACGACGAACTGCATGAGCAGCTGGCCGCGGCCTACCGCCAGTACGGCGACCCGCCGCAGGCGTCGATCCGCTGACCGGACGCACCCGACACCGCTTCTTCATACACCGATCCAGGAGACCCGACATGGAAGAGATCGTCATCGTTTCAGCCGCCCGCACGCCGATGGCTGCGTTCCAGGGCGAATTCGCCAGCGTCACCGCGCCGCAGCTGGGCGCCGTGGCCATCCGCGCCGCCGTCGAGCGCGCCGGCCTGAAGCCCGAGCAGGTGGAAGAAGTGGTGTTCGGCTGCGTGCTGCCGGCCGGCCAGGGCCAGGCCCCGGCGCGCCAGGCCGCGCTGGGCGCGGGCCTGCCGCTGGGCGTGGGCTGCACCACCGTCAACAAGATGTGCGGCTCGGGCATGCGCGCGGCCATGACCGTCTACGACGGGCTGATCGCGGGCTCGTTCGATGTTGCCATTGCCGGCGGCATGGAGAGCATGACCAATGCGCCGTACCTGGTGCCGAAGGGCCGCGGCGGCTACCGCATCGGCCACGGCATGATCTACGACCACATGATGCTGGACGGCCTGGAAGACGCGTATGACAAGGGCCGCGCCATGGGCACCTTCGGCGAGGACTGCGCCGCCAAGTATGGCTTTACGCGCGAGCAGCAGGACGAATTCGCGATGGAAAGCGTGCGCCGCGCCCAGCAGGCCACCGAGAACGGCGACTTCCGCTGGGAGATCGCGCCGGTGACCGTGTCCGGCAGGGGTGGCGACACCGTGATCGACACCGACGAAGGCCCGCGCCGCATCAAGCTCGACAAGATCCCCTCGCTCAAGCCCGCCTTTGCCAAGGCCGGCACCATCACGGCGGCCTCGTCGTCGTCCATCAACGACGGCGCCTCGGCGCTGGTGATGATGCGCGCCTCCACCGCGAAGCAGCTCGGCCTGCAGCCGATCGCGCGCATGCTCGGCCACACCACCCACGCGCAGGCGCCGGGCTGGTTCACCACCGCGCCGGTGGAAGCGATTTCCAAGCTGTACCGCAAGCTGGACTGGACCACCGACAGCGTCGACCTGTTCGAGATCAACGAGGCCTTCGCCGTGGTGCCGATGGCGGCCATGCACGACCTCAAGATCCCGCGCGACAAGGTCAATATCCATGGTGGCGCCTGCGCACTGGGGCACCCGATCGGCGCTTCGGGCGCGCGCATCATGACCACGCTGATCGGCGCATTGCGCAAGACCGGCGGCAAGCGTGGGGTGGCGAGCTTGTGTATCGGTGGGGGTGAGGCGACTGCGGTGGGGATCGAGATCCTGTAACGCGCTCCTTCCCGCTTGTTTTCTCCCCTCTCCCGCAAGCGGGAGAGGGAGCAAGACAGAGGCAGTTTGCTGAACCCGTGGCCGGGCGAGTCATTTCGCGCTCCGGCCAGCCCGACAAAGGAGCACAGCCTTGCCAACCGTCCTGATCCTCGGTGCCTCGCGCGGCATCGGCCTTGAATTCGTACGCCAGTACCGTGCCGACGGCTGGCGCGTCATTGCGGCGGCGCGTACGCCCGAAGGCGTCGGCGCATTGCAGGCGCTGGGCGCCGAAGCCCATCAGGTCGACCTGTCCGATGCCGGCGCGGTCGCGGGCCTGGGCTGGAAGCTCGACGGCGAAGCCCTCGACGTGGCGATCTACAACGCCGGCGTGCTGGGACCCCGCACCGAAGGCGCGCAACCGGTCACGCCGCAGGAATTCGACCGGGTGATGCATGTCAACGTGTTGGGCCCGATGATGGCGCTGCCGCTGCTGCTGCCCTATGTCGAAGCGGGCCAGTCCGGCCACGGCGGCGTGCTGGCGGTGCTGTCTTCGCGCATGGGCAGCATCACCGCGATGGAGCACAGCACCAGCTGGCTGTACCGCGTCAGCAAGGCCGGCGCCAATGCGGCGCTGCGCGCGGTGTCGCTCGATGCGCGCCACGCCACCTGCGTCGCGCTGCACCCGGGCTGGGTCAAGACCGACATGGGCGGCCAGGAAGCCGACCTGACCGTGCAGCAGAGCGTCAAGGGCATGCGCCAGGTGCTGGCCGGCGTCAAGCGGCGCGACAACGGCACCTTCCACAACTACGACGGCACGCCCATCCCCTGGTAAGCGCGCCCGCACACTGAGCATCGAACCGACATGCTGCTGACCCCCGAACAGGAAATGATCCGAGACGCCGTGCGCCAGTTCGCGCAGGAAGTGATCGCGCCGCAGGCCGCGCAGTGGGACCGCGACAAGACCTTCCCCAAGGACGTGCACCGCGAACTCGCGGCGCTGGGTGCCTACGGCGTGGCGGTTCCGGAGGAATATGGCGGCGCCGGACTGGACTACCTGTCGCTGGCGCTGATCCTGGAAGAGATCGCGGCCGGCGATGGCGGCACCTCCACCGTCATCAGCGTCAACAACTGCCCGGTGTGCAGCATGCTGATGTCGTTCGCCAGCGAGGCGCAGAAGCAGCAGTGGCTGGTGCCGCTGGCGCGCGGCGAGATGCTGGGCGCGTTCTGCCTGACCGAGCCGCACGTCGGCTCGGATGCGTCGGCGCTGCGCACCACTGCGGTACGCGATGGCGACCACTACGTGCTCAACGGCGTCAAGCAGTTCATCACCAGCGGCCAGAACGCCGACGTGGCGATCGTGCTGGCCGTGACCGACAAGGCCGCAGGCAAGCGCGGCATCAGCGCCTTCATCGTGCCGACTTCGACCCCGGGCTACGTGGTGGCGCGGCTGGAGGACAAGCTCGGCCAGCACTCGTCGGACACCGCGCAGATCCTGTTCGAGGACTGCCGCGTGCCGGCGGCCAACCTGCTCGGCGACGAGGGCGGCGGCTACAAGATGGCGCTGTCGGGACTGGAAGGCGGGCGCATCGGCATCGCCTCGCAGAGCATCGGCATGGCGCGCGCGGCGTTCGAGGCGGCGCTGGCCTATGCCAAGGAGCGCGAGAGCTTCGGCCAGCCGCTGTTCCAGCATCAGGCGGTGCAGTTCCGCCTGGCCGAGATGGCCACCCGCATCGACGTGGCGCGCCAGATGGTGTGGCACGCCGCCGCACTGCGCGACGCCGGCCGCCCGTGCCTGAAGGAAGCGGCCATGGCCAAGCTCTTTGCCAGCGAGATGGCAGAGCGGGTGTGCTCGGATGCGATCCAGGTGTTCGGCGGCTACGGCTACGTCAGCGACTTCCCGGTGGAGCGCATCTACCGCGACGTGCGCGTATGCCAGATCTATGAGGGCACCAGCGATATCCAGAAGATCCTGATCGCGCGCGCGCTGGCCTAGCGATGCGCGTACGATGGGGCGTGTGCCGCGAAGGCGGCACGCTTCCCTGATCCCAGTACCGGCAACCACAACAAGAAGGGCCCCGACATGACCGCAGCGATCGACTTCTACTTTGATTTCTCTTCGCCCTACGGCTACTTTGCCAGTACCCGCATCGACGACCTGGCGCAGAAGTACGGGCGCATCGTCGCCTGGCATCCCATCCTGCTGGGCGTGGTGTTCAAGACCACGGGCGCCTCGCCGCTGCCGCAGCTGCCGCTCAAGGGCGATTATTCGTGGCGCGATTTCGAGCGCACCGCGCGCTTCCACGGCATCGAATACAAGCGCCCCACGCATTTCCCGCTGCCCACCACGCACGCCGCGCGCGCCATGCTGTGGCTGCAGAACCACCACGGCGACGACATCGCCGCGGCCTTTGCCAAGTCGGTGTACCGCGCGCTGTTCGTCGACGACATCAATATCGCCGAGCCGGCCGAGATCATGAAGCTGGCCGAGCCGCTGGGCGTGGACGTGCAGGCGCTGGATGCCGGCGCCACCAGCTACCAGATCAAGGACCAGCTCAAGGCCGAGATCGACGTGGCGATGGCCAAGGGCGTGTTCGGCTCGCCCTTCGTCATCATCGACGGCGAGCCGTTCTGGGGCTTCGACCGCTTCGACCAGGTCGAGGCCCACCTGAAGAGCCGCCGCCAGACTGAACTCCGGGCCGTGCCGAGCCTGGACACCAAGGAAAAGAAACCCGCATGACTGCAGCAACCCGTGGCCATTCCGGCCGATTCGATTGCGTGATCTTCGACTGCGACGGCGTGCTCGTCGACAGCGAGCCCATCGTCAACCGCGTGCTCAACCAGATGCTGAACGAGCTTGGCATCGAGATCTCGCTGGAAGACTCCACGCGCCTGTTCCTCGGCCGCGCCGTGCGCGAAGAGCTGGAGATGATCGAGCGCATGCGCGGCGCGCCGCTGCCCGAGAACTGGCTGTCGACCTGGCTGGCGCGCCGCAATGCGGTGCTGGAAGCGGAAGTCGCCGCGGTCGCCCATGTGCGCGAGGCGATTGGCAAGATCGCCGCCACCGGCATGCCGGTGTGCGTGGCGTCGGGTGCGGACCGCGTCAAGGTCAAGCTGCAGCTGACCAGGACCGGCCTGGTCGAGCTGTTCCAGCAGGATGAGCGCGAGCATATCTTCTCCGCCACCGAAGTGGCGCGCAGCAAGCCCGCGCCCGATGTGTACCTGCTGGCCGCGCGCACCATGGGCGTTGAGCCGGGGCGCTGCGCCGTGGTGGAAGACAGCCCGACCGGCGTGACCGCGGGCGTTGCCGCCGGCATGACGGTGTTCGGCTACGCCGAGCGCAACGATGCCGCGCTGCTGCGCGAGGCCGGCGCGGGCACCATCTTCACCGATATGCGCGACCTGCCGGAGCTGGTGGGATGACGGCGAAAGCGGCAGGCCGCCTGCCCAAGGCCGGACCGGTGCCGTGCCCGTGTGGCAGCGCGGACTATGCCGCCTGCTGCGGCCGCTTCCATCGTGGCGAGGCACTGCCGCCCAATGCCGAGGCGCTGATGCGCTCGCGCTACAGCGCCTATGTGCTGAACGACATGGAATGGCTGCGGCAGACCTGGCATGCATCGACCTGCCCGGCCGACCTGTTGCCGGATACCGCCACGCGCTGGCTCGGGCTCACGGTGAAGGCGCATGCGCAGCAGGACGATGCGCATGCCGAAGTGGAATTCGTGGCGCGCTACAAGGTAGGCGGGCGCGCCATGCGGCTGCACGAACGCAGCCGCTTTGTACGCGAGCCGCGCGCGCCTGGCGAGGCACCGCGCTGGCTCTATGTGGATGGCGACATGATCGGGGAGACATCATGAGCATCGAGAAGCGGAACGAGCCTGAGTACCTGCTGTATTGCTTTGCCCAGTCCGGCAATGCCTACAAGGTGGCGCTGCTGCTGGAAACCGTCGGCGTGCAGCGCGGCCAGCAGCTGTGGCAGCCGCGCTTCGTCGATTTCTTCAACGGCGAGACCCGCACGCCCGAATACCGCGCCATCAACGTGATGGGCGAGGTGCCGGTACTGGAGTTCGGCGGCCAGCGCCTGTCGCAGTCCGGTGCCATCCTGGAAACGCTGGCCACGCGCCTCGATGCCTACGGCCCGCGCGACGAGGCCGAGCGCGCCGAGGTGCTGCGCTGGCTGCTGTTCGACAACCACAAGTTCACGTCCTACACCGCCACCTACCGTTTCATGCGCACCTTTGCCAGGTCGCCTGACCCGGCCGTGCTGGAGTTCTTCCGCGCGCGCTGCGAAGGCGCGTGGAACGTGCTCAATGCGCACCTGGCCGGGCGAGCGTTCCTGCTGGGCGAGCGCGTCACCATCGCGGACTTCTCGCTGGCGGGCTACGTCTTCTTCGACGACGAGATCGGCGTGCACTGGCGCAAGGAGTATCCGCATATCCACGCCTGGGCCGAGCGCATCCGTGCGCTGCCGGGCTGGAAGCACCCCTACGACCTGATGCCGGGGCACCCGCTGCCCAGGCACGCAAGCTGAGCCCGGCCGCTGGCAGGACGGCGAAAACCAATATCAAGCAGGAAGAGACACAGATGCCCACCCTGGAAACCAAACTCAACGCCCGCTCCGAATCCTTCAAGGCCAACGCCGAGTCGATGCAGGCCCTGGTGGCCGACCTCAAGGCCAGGATCGCGAAGCTGGCCGAAGGCGGCGGCGAAGACGCGCGCAACAAGCACCTGTCACGCGGCAAGCTGCTGCCGCGCGAGCGCGTGCAGCAACTGCTCGATCCCGGCACGCCGTTCCTGGAGCTGTCGCAGCTGGCCGCCTACGACATGTACGACGATGCCGCGCCGGGCGCGGGCATCATCACCGGCATCGGCCGCGTGGCCGGGCAGGAGTGCGTGATCGTCTGCAATGACGCCACCGTCAAGGGCGGCACCTACTACCCGATGACGGTCAAGAAGCATGTGCGCGCGCAGGAGATCGCCGAGGAGAACAACCTGCCGTGCATCTACCTGGTGGATTCCGGCGGCGCCAACCTGCCCAACCAGGACGACGTGTTCCCCGACCGCGACCACTTCGGCCGCATCTTCTACAACCAGGCCAACCTGTCCAAGCAGGGCATCCCGCAGATCGCGGTGGTGATGGGATCGTGCACCGCCGGCGGCGCCTACGTGCCGGCGATGAGCGACGAGTCCATCATCGTCAAGAACCAGGGCACCATCTTCCTGGGCGGCCCGCCGCTGGTGAAGGCCGCCACCGGCGAGGAGGTCAGCGCCGAGGACCTGGGCGGCGCCGACGTGCATACGCGCCTGTCGGGCGTGGCCGACTACTTTGCACAGAACGACCATCACGCGCTGAGCCTGGCGCGCAATATCGTGCAGCACCTGAACCGCCGCAAGCCGGACCAGATCCGCCTGCACGAGCCGGTCGAGCCGCTCTACCCGGTGGAAGAACTGTACGGCGTGATCCCCACCGACACGCGCAAGCCCTACGACGTGCGCGAGGTGATCGCGCGCCTGGTCGACGGCTCCGAGTTCGACGAGTTCAAGGCGCGCTACGGCACCACGCTGGTGTGCGGCTTCGCGCGCATCTGGGGCTACCCGGTCGGCATCGTCGCCAACAACGGCATCCTGTTTTCCGAATCCGCCCTGAAGGGCGCGCACTTTATCGAGCTGTGCTGCCAGCGCAAGATCCCGCTGGTGTTCCTGCAGAACATCACCGGCTTCATGGTGGGCCGCAAGTACGAGAACGAAGGCATTGCCCGCAATGGCGCCAAGATGGTGACCGCGGTCGCCACCGCGCAGGTGCCCAAGTTCACGGTGATCATCGGCGGCTCGTTCGGCGCCGGCAACTACGGCATGTGCGGGCGCGCCTATTCGCCGCGCTTCCTGTGGATGTGGCCGAACGCGCGCATCTCGGTGATGGGCGGCGAGCAGGCCGCCAGCGTGCTGGCCACGGTGCGCCGCGACGGCATCGAAGGCAAGGGCGGCAAGTGGAGCGCGCAGGAGGAAGAGGCGTTCAAGCAGCCGATCCGCGACCAGTACGAGCACCAGGGCCATCCGTACTACGCCAGCGCGCGGCTGTGGGACGACGGCGTGATCGACCCGGCGCAGACCCGCACCGTGCTGGGCCTGGGTCTTTCCGCCAGCCTGAACGCACCGATCGACGAGATGAAGTTCGGCGTGTTCCGCATGTAATCCCGGCCACGCCGCTACTGACCCCATTACCGCCTTCCACCCCATGCGCAGCGTCGCCCGCCTGCTTCGCAGCCCAGCCCTGGTCACGGCGCTTGCCTTGCTGGCGCCGCTGTCCGGGCATGCGCAGAGCGAGAACGGCAACGGCAATCCTGCGCCGCGCATGCGCTTCCAGGAGCAGGTGGTGATGCTGCCCAAGGCGGCGATCCCGTCGCGCATCGACCTGGAGGCCACGGTATTCAAGCCGGCTGGCGACGGGCCGTTCCCGCTGGTGGTGATCAACCACGGCAAGGCGCCGGGCCGGCCCGCGATGCAGGGGCGCGCGCGCTTTCCGGCGCAGAGCCTGGAATTCCTGCGCCGCGGCTACGCCGTGGTGCTGCCGATGCGGCAGGGTTTTGCGCGCTCGGGTGGCGCCTATGTGGGCGGCAGCTGCGACATCGAGACCAACGGCATGATGCAGGCCGACGATGTCGTCGCCACGCTCGACTTCATGGCCACGCAGCCCTATGTGGACATGGACCGCATTGTCGTGATCGGCCAGTCGCACGGGGGCCTGACCACGATGGCGTTCAGCACCATCGGCTATCCGGGGGTGCTGGGCGTGGTCAATTTCGCGGGCGGGCTGCGCAACCTGAACTGCCCGGACTGGGAAGAGCGCCTGGTCGATGCCTTTGCCAGCTATGGCGGCCTGGCGCGCTACCCGTCGCTGTGGGTGTACGGCGACAACGACAGCTACTGGCCGGTGCCCTTGCCCGGCCGCATGTTCAACGCCTTCAAGGCGCGCGCCACCGGTCCCGCGGCCAGATCGCGGCTGGTGGACGTGGGCGAGTTCGGGAACGACTCGCATCGCGTCTTCAGCGCACGCGAAGGCATCCCGGTGTGGTTGCCTGAAGTCGGCAACTTCTTCCGCTCGCTGGGGCTGCCGTTCGACGCCGGCACCTGAACCGCACCAGACAACTTAATCCGCCAACGGAGCGAACCATGGAATTCACCGCCCTGACCGTCAATATCGCCAGCCACGTCGCCACCGTCACGCTGAACCGGCCCGATGTGCGCAACGCCTTCAACGAGACCGTGATCGCCGAGCTGACCGGCGCCTTCCGCGCGCTGGGCGACATGGACGAGGTGCGCGCCATCGTGCTGGCCGGCAACGGCCCGGCCTTCTGCGCCGGCGCCGACCTGAACTGGATGAAGAAGATGGCGGGCTATTCCGACGACCAGAATCGCGCCGATGCGCTGACCCTGGCGCAGATGCTGCACACCATCTGGTCGTGCCCGCGCCCGGTGATCGCGCGCATCCAGGGCGACACCTACGCCGGCGGCATGGGCCTAGTGGCCGCCTGCGATATCGCGGTGGCCGCCGAGCACGCGCACTTCTGCCTGTCCGAGGCGCGCCTGGGCCTGCTGCCCGCCACCATCAGCCCGTATGTGATCCGCGCGCTGGGCGAGCAGGCCGCACGCCGCTACTTCATCACCGCCGAGCGTTTCGATGCCGCCGAGGCGCTGCGGCTGGGCTTTGTGCATGCGGTGGTGCCGGCCGAGGCCCTGGACGCCAAGGTCGCTGAACTGGCGACCGCGCTGGTGGCCAACAGCCCGAACGCCGTGCGCGAAAGCAAGCGGCTGGTGCAGGACATCGCCGGGCGCGTGATCGACAACGACTTGCTGGCCGATACCGCGGACCGGATTGCGAAGATCCGGGCGTCGGAAGAGGGGCGTGAAGGGGTGAAGTCGTTCCTGGAGAAGCGCTCGCCGTCGTGGCGCCCCGCTTGAGTCACACATCCGGCCTGCCGCAGTGAAAAAAGACACCGGCAGGTTGCGTGGAGATCGCGGCACGCTAGCGACAAGAACGGCGCTTCACCCCGATAACGTTCGGCAAATCCGGTCAAAGCACAGCTAACGTAAAAATATCGCCTTCGTTGCCAAGCCCGAGAAGACTTTCCTAACATGACCCTCCCCAACCTGTCCGCCACCATCGCACTGCCCGGCCTCGCCGGCAGCGGCGCGCGCGCGGACGGTCAACAAAGGAGGGCTATCTTGGATCACCTGTCCCTTTCCCCAGGCAGCGACGCGCAGGCACTCGGCCAGCGCAGCCGCAACGCCGTCTGGCATCCATGCACGCGGCTGCGCCCCGACGACGACGCGGTGCCGCTGGCGATCGTGCGCGGCGTTGGCCCGTGGCTGCATGATGCCGACGGCCGCCGCTATTTCGACGCCACCAGCTCCTGGTGGGTCAACCTGTTCGGCCACGCCAACCCGCGCATCAACGCCGCGCTGGCCAGCCAGCTGGAAACGCTTGAGCACGTGATGCTCGCCGGCTGCACCCACGCTCCGGCGGTGGAGCTGGCCGAGCGCCTGTCGGCGCTGACCGGCGGCGCGCTCGGCAATGTCTTCTACGCTTCGGACGGCGCTTCGGCGGTCGAGATCGCGCTGAAGATGAGCTTCCACTACTGGCGCAATACCGGCCTGCCGGCCAAGCGCGAGTTCGTCTGCCTGCGCCATGGCTACCACGGCGAGACCGTGGGCGCGCTCGCGGTGACCGACGTGGAAGTGTTCCGCGATGCCTATGATCCGCTGATCCGCCGCGCACACGTGGTGATGTCGCCCGACGCACGCCAGGCCGCACCCGGCGAGAGCGCTGCGGACGTGGCCGCCCGCGCCCTGGCGGAGCTGGAAACCCTGCTGCGCGAGCGCGCCGGCCAGATCGCCGCGCTGATCGTCGAGCCGCTGGTGCAGGGCGCCGCCGGCATGGCAATGTACGACCCGTCGTATCTGGATGGCGCGCGCGCACTGTGCGACCGCTACCGGATCCACCTGATCGCCGACGAGATCGCGGTGGGCTGCGGGCGCACCGGCACCTTTTTCGCGTGGGAACAGTCGCGCGCCGGGGAGGCGCCGCTGCCCGCGCACCTGTGGCCTGACTTCCTGTGCCTGTCCAAGGGCATCAGCGGCGGCTACCTGCCCCTGTCGCTGGTGCTTTCGCGCCCGGAGATCCAGCGCGCCTTCGTCGCCGACGAGCTGGCCCGCAGCTTCCTGCATTCGCACTCCTACACCGGCAACCCGCTGGCCTGCCGCGCCGCGCTGGCCACGCTGGACCTGTTCGCGCAGGACGACGTGCTCGCGCGCAACCGCGAGCGCGCGCACTGGCTTGCCGACGGCATGGCCGCGCTGGCCGCCGACGCGCGCCTGCGGCACGTGCGCCAGCGCGGGCTGATCTGGGCCGCCGATGTGCGCGATGACGTCGCCGGCGCCGACTTTGCCGCGCGCTTCCATCACGCCGCGCGCGAGCGCGAGCTGCTGGTGCGTCCGATCGGCAATACGGTGTACGTGATGCCGCCCTACGTCTTCGATGCCGCGCAGGCACGCTGGCTGGGCGAGCAGATGCTGGCCACGCTCGACGATGTAACCACCGATGTGACCACGAGCGGGGAGGTGCGCCATGCTGCTTGAACAACTGAGGCAGGCCGCCGAACAGCGCCACGCGCTGGCCCTGACGCGCCGCCGCCGCGTTGCCCACACTGCCTGCGCGCCGCATCAGGCCGTGGGCGAAGACGGGTCCGAGCCGGAATCGCTGCTGACCTTCTGCAGCAACGACTACATGGGGCTGGCCAACCACCCGGATGTGATCGCCGCGCTGGTGGAAGGCGCGCAGCGCTATGGCGCGGGCAGCGGGGCCTCGCACCTGGTCAGCGGGCATTCGCTGGCGCACACGCAGCTGGAAGCGGAACTGGCGCGCTGGCTCGCCCCGCATATCCCGCATGCGCGCACGCTGTATTTCTGCACCGGCTACATGGCCAACATGGCGGTGCTGACCGCGCTGGGCACGGCGGGCGCCACGCTGTTCTGCGAGTCGCTCAACCATGCCTCGCTGATCGATGGGGCGCGGCTCGCGCGCGCCGACGTGCAGCGCTACCCGCATTGCGACACCGCCGCGCTGGAAGCGCTGCTGGCGGCCAGCACCAGCGAGCGCAAGCTGATCGTGACCGACAGCGTGTTCAGCATGGACGGCAATGTCGCGCCGCTGCGCAAGCTGCTGGAACTGGCCGAGCGCCATGACGCCTGGATCATCGTCGATGACGCCCACGGCTTCGGCGTGCTGGGCGAGCAGGGCCACGGCGTGCTGGAAGCGCTCGGGCTGTCGTCCGAGCGGCTGATCTATATCGGCACGCTCGGCAAGGCCGCCGGCGTGGCGGGCGCCTTCGTTGCCGCGCACGAGACCATCATCGAACACCTGGTCAACACCGCGCGGCCGTATATCTACACCACGGCCGCGCCGCCGGCAGTCGCGCATGCGCTGCTGGCCAGCCTGGCGATCATCGAAGGAGAAGAGGGCACGCAACGCCGCGCGCAACTGACGCGCTGCATCGCCATGCTGCGCGAGGGGCTGGCCCAGCTGGCTGCCATCGCGGGCTGGACGCTGGGCGACAGCGAGACCGCGATCCAGCCGCTGATCGTCGGCGACAATGGCGCCGCGCTGGCGCTGTCGGCCACGCTCGAGGCGGATGGCATCCGCGTCGGCGCGATCCGGCCGCCGACCGTGCCGGAAGGCACCGCGCGGCTGCGCATCACGCTGTCGGCCGCGCACACCGAAGACGATGTGCGGCGCCTGCTGGATGCCCTGAGCGCCGCCGTGGCGCAGCGGGAGGTCGCATGAGCACGCGTGCGCCTTTCGCCTGCTTTATCACGGGCACCGATACCGGCATCGGCAAGACCCACGCCAGCGCCACGCTGCTGCATGCGCTCCATGCCGCCGGCTACCGCACCGCGGGCATGAAGCCCGTGGCCAGCGGCAGTGAGTGGCGCGACGGCCATTGGCACAACGACGACGTGGCGCAGCTGCGCGCCGCCAGCTCGGTGGCGGTGCCGCTGGGCCAGACCTGCCCGTTCCTGCTGCGCACCCCGTGCTCGCCGCACCTGGCCGCCGCGCACGAGGGCGTGCGCATCACGCGCGCGCCGGTCCGTGCCGCCTTCGACGCGCTGCGCCGGCAGGCCGATGCGGTGGTGGTTGAGGGCGTGGGCGGCTTCAACGTGCCGCTCGACGCAGGCGCGGTGCGCTGGAACACCGCCGACCTGGCGGTGATGCTGGCGGTCCCGGTAGTGATGGTGGTCGGCATCCGGCTCGGCTGCCTGAACCACGCCATGCTGACCGCCGAAGCCATCCGCGCGCGCGGCCTGCCGCTGGCGGGCTGGATCGCCAACCGGGTCGACCCGGACATGCTGCTGGCCGACGAGAACATCGCCACGCTGCACGCGTCGCTGGACGCGCCTTGCCTGGGTGAATTGCCCTGGCAACTGGCGCCCGCCGCGGCAGCTGGCCGGCTCGACCTTGCGCCGCTGTTCGCCGCCGCTACCCAATACCAAGCCGAGGCCGCCGGCCTTGCTGCCTGAACCAGAATTCGCATCGATCATGACTCAAGCTCACACCGCTACCACCGTTACTACCGTTTCCGTCGATTCCCTGCGCCAGAGCGCGCGCTCGCACGCACTGCCCGATGACGCCGCGTGGCGCGTCGATGACGTTGCCGCGCTGTTCGCGCTGCCGTTCAACGACCTGCTGTTCCGCGCCCAGCAAGTGCACCGCGAGCACTTCGACGCCAATACCGTGCAGCTGTCCACGCTGCTGTCGATCAAGACCGGCGGCTGCGAAGAGGATTGCGGCTACTGCCCGCAGAGCGCGCACCACAATGCCGGCGTGAAGGCCGAGAAGCTGATGGCGCTGGACGAGGTGCTGGACGCCGCGCGCGCGGCCAAGGCCAATGGCGCCACCCGCTTCTGCATGGGCGCCGCCTGGCGCAGCCCCAAGGACCGCCACCTGGAGCCGGTGATGGACATGGTGCGCGAAGTCAAGGCCATGGGCCTGGAGACCTGCGTCACGCTCGGCATGCTCAAGGCCGAGCAGGCGCAGCAGCTCAAGGAGGCGGGGCTGGACTACTACAACCACAACCTGGATACCTCGCCTGAGTTCTACGGCAAGATCATCACCACGCGCACCTACCAGGACCGGCTCGACACCATCGGCCATGTGCGCGACGCCGGCATCAATGTCTGCTGCGGCGGCATCGTCGGCATGGGCGAGGCGCGCGAAGCGCGCGCCGGCCTGATCGCGCAGCTGGCGAATATGGACCCGTATCCGGAGTCGGTGCCCATCAACAACCTGGTCCAGGTCGAGGGCACGCCGCTGGCGGGCACCGAGGCGCTGGACCCGTTCGAGTTCGTCCGCACCATTGCCGTGGCACGCATCACCATGCCGCGCGCCATGGTGCGCCTGTCCGCCGGCCGCGAGGCCATGGACGAAGCGTTGCAGGCGCTGTGCTTCATGGCCGGCGCCAATTCCATTTTTTACGGCGAAAAGCTACTGACCACCGGCAACCCGCAGGCCGACCGCGATCGCGCCCTGCTGGCCCGCCTCGACATCCGCGCAGAGGGCTACGCGGGATGACGAGGTAAGGAAGCCCACCGGTAGTCAGCTGGCTCGCCGTCCTGTCGAAAAACTAGGAGGAGCCATGTTCAACAAGATCCTGATCGCCAACCGCGGTGAAATCGCCTGCCGCGTGGCCGCCACCTGCCGCCGGCTCGGCATCCGCACCGTCGCGGTGTACTCGGATGCCGACGCCGACGCGCGCCACGTCGCCTTCTGCGACGAGGCCGTGCATATCGGCGGCGCGGCCGCGCGCGACAGCTACCTGCGCGCCGACCACATCATCGAGATGGCGAAGGAAGCCGGCGCCCAGGCCATCCACCCGGGCTACGGCTTCCTGTCCGAGAACGAAGCCTTTGCCGAGGCCTGCGCCGCGGCGGGGCTGGTCTTCATCGGCCCGCCGGCGTCCGCCATCCGCGCGATGGGCAGCAAGAGCGCGGCCAAGCAATTGATGGAGAAGGCCGCGGTGCCGCTGGTGCCCGGCTACCACGGCGAGGACCAGGGTCCGGCGCTGCTGCGCCGCGAGGCCGACCGCATCGGCTACCCGGTGCTGCTCAAGGCCAGCGCCGGCGGCGGCGGCAAGGGCATGCGCGTGGTCGAGTCGGGCGACGCCTTCGAGGCTGCGCTCGCTTCGGTTAAGCGCGAGGCCAGCGCCAGCTTCGGCGATGACAAGGTGCTGGTGGAGAAGTACCTGACGCGCCCGCGCCATATCGAGATCCAGGTGTTTGCCGATACCCACGGCAACTGCGTCTACCTGTTCGAGCGCGACTGCTCGGTGCAGCGCCGCCACCAGAAGGTGCTGGAAGAAGCTCCCGCGCCAGGCATGACCGAGGCGCGCCGCCGCGCCATGGGCGAAGCGGCGGTGGCCGCGGCCAAGGCGGTCGGCTATGTCGGCGCCGGTACGGTGGAGTTCATCGCCAACCAGGACGGTTCGTTCTACTTCATGGAGATGAACACGCGCCTGCAGGTGGAGCACCCCGTCACCGAGATGATCACCGGGCAGGACCTGGTCGAATGGCAGCTGCGCGTCGCCGCCGGTGAAGCGCTGCCGCTCACGCAGGACCAGCTGCGCATCGACGGCCACGCCCTGGAAGCACGCATCTACGCCGAGAACCCCGACAAGCAGTTCCTGCCGTCCACCGGCACGCTGCGCTTCCTGCGCACGCCGCCGGCGGTGCAGTTCATGCGCGGTGAGGATGTGCACGGCCCGGCCGGCATCCGCATCGACGCCGGCGTGCGCGAGGGCGACACCATCAGCCCGTTCTACGACCCGATGATCGCCAAGCTGATCGTCTGGGGCAAGGACCGCGACGAGGCACTCTCGCGCATGCGCCAGGCGCTGGCGGCCTACCACGTGGTGGGGTTGTCGACCAACGTGGCCTTCCTGCAGCGGCTGGTGTCGTCCCAGGCGTTCCGCACGGCGGACCTCGACACCGGCCTGATCGAGCGCAACGAGAAGGTCCTGTTCCCGCCGCCGGCGCCGGTCGGCCTGGAAGTCATCGCGCTGGCGGTGGCGGCGCTGTTCGACCGCGAGGCCCGCGAGCGCCGCATCGACGCCGCCGACCAGCATTCGCCGTGGACCCATGGCGGCGCGTGGCGGCTGAACGGCGGCGTGTCGCGCACGCTGCGCTTCGGCTATGGCGAGCAGGTGCTGGAGGTGATGCTGAGCACCAACGAGCGCGGCAGCACGCTGATCTATGCGGACCAGGCGGCGCCCTTTGCCTGCACCTGCCAGGCCGACGATATCCGCATCAACCTCGGCACCCGGCGCGCGCACGGGCAGGTGCATGCCGATGGCGAGACCTTCCACGTCTTCTATGCCGGGCGGCATGTGAGCCTGGCCTGGCTCGATCCGCTGGCCCATGCCGGCGAGACCGAAAGCGAAGGCGGCAAGCTCACCGCGCCGATGCCCGGGAAGGTCATTGCGGTGATGGTCGAGGCTGGCAGCACCGTCACGCGCGGCACGCCGTTGCTGGTGATGGAGGCCATGAAGATGGAGCACACCATCAGCGCACCGGTGGACGGGGTGGTGAGTGAGGTGCTTTACGGGGTCGGGGAGCAGGTGGTGGAG